>WQXD01000179.1 GCA_009785015.1 Oscillospiraceae bacterium
AAATCGTGATTTGCATAGTGAGGATAAAAATCCATCAAATGTCAGTATTTAAGCCAAAAAAGTCTCTGTAACGCAGTAATTTGGGATTTTGAAAAGCCATTTTCACAACTAACTCGACTTTTTCAAGCATATCGACAGGCGGATTTGAAACAAAAGCAAACAGGTTCAAATAGCCTTGAAGATTATCCCGATTAAAACTGCTATGTGCGTTTAGAAATTTTTTCAGAATATCATGAGAACGATTTACCGGGTTCATGGGATTGTCTTTGTCTGGCAACCCTTTCAAATCTTTCGACGAATACGATATACTTTTTAGTGAAAGCTCACTGACAAGTTTTGCGTGAGCAGCCTCTTCATCATGAATGAGAATCGACCCCGGCTTGATATGCTTACGAAATGTTTCAAACGTCTTCTTCTGCGACGGTTTGCCTCTCCCCTCAACGAAAAAGAGCGTATATTGCTTATCAGTCGCAACCCCAATACAGATTTGGTTTTGAGATAACCCGCGAAGTTTTTTGCCGTTATCTTTGCGAACAACGTCCCCGGAACGAACAGCATAGAAAGTTTCATCAAGCCAGATACAATCGGATAAAACTATGTTTTCTTGCGCTTCTTCAAGGGTCAAAAACAGTTTTTGTAACCAGTATCTGGACGTTGTAAAAGCATTTTTGTTGTTCCATGAACTTGCTGAGATACTGACATGCCGAAATATATTCAAACAATATTCCATCCATTCGCTGATTGATATTCTATGCTCGTCAAATATTGTTCCTGTTGTCGGTATAAAAGTCTTGCCGCACTCGCAAATGTAACGCTGTATCCCGCTTTTGGTATACCCATTCTTTTTGAACTTATTTGATTCGCAAAATGGACACTTGCTGGGAATGTATGAACTTATCATCTCCGCTTCGCCGCTATCGCTCACTATTTGGTGACGGTCTGCATAATGTTCTTCGTAATACTTTTTGAGAAATGTTTGCGTTGCCGTCAATTTTTCGCCTCCGTCCCATGGGGTTATTTTGCGTGATGCTTTTCTTTTCATTGGCAGTCCTCCTGCCAGCTATTATATCACATATCACATCATTTTATCAACACTATGCAAATCACGATTTTTTAATTTTTAACGAAGAAGGAGCAATTCATTCCCCTGCTTCCGTAAGCGGCGAGATGAATTGCGAATCGAAAACCGAGTACGAAAAAAGATTCAAATAACCCAAAAAACTATTGACAAACCTTGGCAAATATGATATACTTAGAGGCATAAGGCAGGTGAGATAAATGCGAAGGAAAAAGAAGAAAGACCCAACACGGCACAACAAAGCGTTCAAGTACAGGATATATCCGAATAGGGAGCAGGAGATATTGTTGACAAAGACGTTCGGATGTGTGCGGTTCATATACAATTCGGAGTTGTACATCAGCATGGAGACATATGAAGCCACGGGGAAAAGCAACATCATCCCATACGCGAGGTTCAAGGATGAGCATGAATGGCTGAAGAAAGTAGACAGCCTGGCGTTGGCGAACGCGCAACTGAATTTAGAGGCGGCGTACAAAAACTTTTTGAGCGAGGGAGAACACAGCTACAGCAAAAAGACGATAGAAAAAGCGGAGCGTACAGGCAAGGCTCTGACATTTTATGACTTGAACGGACATCCGAAGTTCAAGAGGAGAAACGAAGGCCAAAGTTACACGACAAATTTGGTGAACGGAAATATAGCCGTAGTAGAGGGCAGACTGAAATTGCCGAAGTTAGGTCAGGTAAAGATGAAGGAGCATCGCAGCGCGCCAAACGATTACGAATTGAAATCAGTGACGATAAGCGGAACGCCGACGCACAAATACTATGCGTCGATTCTGTACGAATATATGCAGGAGATAATTCCCGCGGAAGCGGAAACGACCGTAGGGCTGGATTTTTCGATGGGGAACGGGTACGTGGATAACGAGGGAAAGAAAAGCCAGTACCCCAAACGCTACAGGGAGCAGGAGGACAAATTGGCAAGAGAGCAACGCAAATTATCTCGCATGAAAAAAGAAAGCGCTAACTACGAAAAGCAAAAGATACGGATAAACCTAATACACGAAAAGATAGGCAATCAAAGACGAGACTACTTGCACAAAGAGAGTAGGAAGATAGCCAATTTCTACGACTTGGCGGGAGTGGAGGATTTGAATATGCAGGCATTATCGCAGGCGTTGAAATTCGGGAAAACGGTACACGATACAGGGTGGGGCATGTTCAGGCAGTTTCTGGAGTACAAGCTAGCGGAGCAGGGCAAACACTTCATCAAGATAGACAAATGGTTTCCGTCGAGCAAAAAATGCAGCACGCCGAAGTGCAAATACCTCAACAAAGATCTGACGATGGACATACGAGAGTGGGATTGCGCGGAATGCGGGGCGCACCATGACAGGGACGTCAACGCGGCAATCAATATCCGCAACGAGGCGGTACGAATATACGAAGAGCGAAAACGAAACGCGGAGAGCGCGTAAACGAAAAAACAAGAACCGTAGGGCAGCCGGGGATAGCTCGTTGAGACTGATGTCGTTAGGCATCTTGAGCGAGAAGCCCCCGTCTCTTAGCGCATTAGCGCGTAGGCGGTGGGAGCATGTCACGAGGTGAATTGTTATGAAAAAAAACATATCTGTCATATTGCTGATTTCTTTTTCAATCATTATTTTACTTGCGGGAACTTCATGCGGAAATTCGAACAATGAATCGGCGGACGATAGCGGAAGCGCCGTAAACGACGGAGAAGGCTCCGCAGATAATAAACCCGAGGCACAAAACGCGAAACTTCCCCCGCCGGAGCTTCCCGGAATAAATTTAGGCGGAGCGGATTTTGTCATTATGACTTCCGAAGCTTGGGCTATTCCGGTATGGGAACAAAACGACATATACGCAAAAGAAGAAAACGGGGAAACGATAAACGACGCCGTTTACAGGAGAAATTCTATCATAGAAGAAAGATATAACTGCAAAATACGTGAAAAACAAGCCCTGATCGACTCTATGCCGGCAGACATAAAAAAACTTGTCTCTGCGGGCGATTCGTCCGTCGACGCGGCGACTATCCGGCTGATGCACATTAAATCCCTTGCTCCGGGCAATAATTTGGCCGAATTTAAAAACCTCATCCATATTGACACATCTAACCCCTGGTGGGATCAGAACTGCGTGAGGGATTTGTCTATTGCGGGAAAAATATTCGGCGTCGCTTCGGATATGACTGTAATGGATAACAAATCCACTTGCGCGGTGGCTTTCAATAAAAAAATGCAGGGTGATTTCGCCATTGAAAGCCTATATAATCTTGTCGGCGAAGGAAAATGGACGCTTGACAAACTTCTGGAACTGGCGAAACTCGTATCTATTGACGTGGACGGCAACGGCATAATGGATTATAACGACGCATACGGGCTTATATACCAACGCGACACATTAGCCAGTTTTTTGTCCGGCTGCGGCGAATTTGTCGCCAGAAAGGACGGGAACGATTTGCCTGTTCTGACTTTGAATACTCCGAAAGCCCTTGAAGTTCTGGATAAACTTTTCGATATTTTATATGACGAAAAATATTGTTTCCACACAAAAAGATTTGACAGTTTAGGCAAAGACGGCTACCAGATGATGAACGAAATGTTTCAGGACGACAGGTCTTTGTTTTTGTGGATAAGAATGGCAGACGTTGAAAATCTGAGGACGATGGAAACGGATTTCGGGATTTTGCCCATACCGAAATATAACGAACAACAAAAAGAATATATGCAAACTGTAAATCCGTGGACAGGAGTGGTCACGACAGTGCCGCAGTCCGCCGCGAACATAGAATATTCAAGCGTGATACTTGAAGCCATGGCATACGAATCAAAATATATTTTACAGCCCGCTTATTATGACGTAATGCTGAACACGAAAATAGCGCGCGACGAAGAAAGCGGCAAAATGCTCGATATTATTTTCGGAAACAGAACATATGATATCGGCGACGTTTTCGATTTCAACAGCCTTGGAAGCGATTTAATATTTATGACAATGACTTACAACAGGAACATAGCTTCAATGTATGAAAAAAAAGAAGAAAAAGCGTTAAGCGATATACAAAAGTTGATAGAAGATATTCAGGCTCTACAGTAATATTTAATCCGGGAGGGGTTTATTTATATGAAAACAAAAGATACGGAAATTTTGCGCAATCTGGCAAAACAATTGATTGAAACCGCAAATGATGAAAAACAAAACGAAAAACGAAAGCTGTGGAGTGATTTCAACAGCCTGAAAACCCGCCGGGTTCCGGTATATATACTCGACCCTCAGGGCGTATGGCGCGAAGTTTTTTTTGAATCTGATTTTAAATGCGAAGACTGGCTTTTCAGGCATTACGAAAGCGTGATGCGCCTTTGGCTGTACCGCTCGACATTCGGCGATGATTTCATACCTGAACCATGGGTAACTGTGAGGCCCGATTATAAAGGCGGCGGACCGAATTGGGGCACATGGGGGTTCTCAGGAGAAACCAAACGTATTTCGGAAACCCTCGCATATCACTTGCCTGACCCGCCAATCAGGGCAAAAGAAGATTTAGCCAAAATAGTGACGGGCACAGGAGTAATCGACGAGGAAAAAACCGCCGAAAAAATAAACAGGTTGACTGACGCCATTGGCGATATAATACCGGTTATACCGGATTATTATCCTCCAAAAATCGGTGGGCTTTCGTATGCGCTCGCGTATCTTCTCGGCCCGGAGCAAATGATGTACCAGTTTTACGATAATCCCGAAATTGTGCATAGTCTGAGCAAAATAATTTCGGACGCATCGCTTGAAATCTGCGGCGAAACCGAAAAAGCGGGCAGATTTACAAATTGCGACTCTACGTTCGGTGGAAATCCGCAGATACAGGCGATGCCGTACAGCCATGAACTGCCTAATCCCGGCGAGCAGCAAATGATAAATATGAAACAGCATTGGATATACGACTGCGCGCAGGAATTTGAGGGCGCAGGCCCTGAAATATTCGACGAATTTTTAATTGAATATCAAAAACCCATATATGAAAAATTCGGGCTGACTGCATACGGCTGCTGTGAAAACCTCACAAAAAAGATAAAACATTTGAAAAAGATAAAAAATCTGCGGCGCGTTGCCGTCACGCCGTGGGCGGACTACGAGGAATGCGCGAAACAGCTTGAAGATAAATATGTGATTTCATGGCGGCCTCACCCCGCCGAAATGGTTACGAACGGATTCGACCCCGACCTTATCGCAAGTAAGATAAAAGAAGCAAAAGAAATATTCGACAGATACGACTGTTATTGGGAGATAAACCTCAAAGATTTCATCACGGTAGACCACGACCGCGAACGTCTTGCCAAATGGGTAAAAGTCGTCCGCGCCGCTTTGAATCAATAGTTCTGTATATTATATCGAGTGTGAAAAGTATTCCGATGTTCCCGCTCTGCGTTTTTTCCAGCGATTTGCATTTCAAAACCCCCAATTAATATATATTTTCAAATCGTTTAAACGTCTCTACCGCTACTTTCCTTACAGCCGCAACTTTAGGCGATTCAATGCTTACTGTCAAATCAATCAATGACGCAATCCATTCCTCCGACCTATAATGCACCATATACCGCTCGTCATAAACTGCAAAAGAACTAATCTGCTCCCGCTCGCATTTAGTTAAAAACAGTTTCAAAGCCTCGTTCAGATAATCAATTTTGCCGAGCTTTTCTTGGTGCAAATCTCTCTTGACCCATACCGGAATCGCCCGGTGATGCAGAGCTTTATATACCAGAATATCAATCTCTGTCGCTTCCGCTTCATAACGTTCGTTAAACTCCGGCGAATCTTTCGGATACCGCTCCAACAAATCATATTTGTCCTCTACGCGCACCGCCGTAGGTCTTTCGACGACATCTTTAGTCGCATTGATACAGCATTTCTTATATTTTTTCCCGCTTCCGCAAGGGCACGGTTCATTTCGCCCTACCTTTTTGCTCATCGACGCATTTTGCGCGGCAGCCTGTTTCCGAGCAAAATCTGCCTCTATTTCGCGGTCTTTTTTTATGCCATCGCCGAAAAGCCCTTCCAATGCGCCGACTATGTCAACATCCTTTTTTTCGTCTTTTTCTGAATCTTTATCCTCCAAGCCCTTATCAACATCATCGTCGATATTTTCAAAACAGCCCCAAGCCTTGATCTCTGCGAGCGCGTCGTCTATGCAGTCTTTATCTTTTTTGTATTTGTCAGAAAATATCCAATCGATAAAATCGTCGTATCCGCCATGCAACATCTCGTCCACATCGCGGTTTTCATATACAAACAGCGCGTCGGGAATCATTTCAAAAACGCGGGCGTCCATTATAGAGCCTATTAGTTCCGTATTAACTATATCCGATTGTTCGGAAGCGAGCTTGTCATAAATAAGGCTGCGCATATACGATATAAATTCTTCCCGGCTGACAAAACCTCTTACGTGAAACAAAGTATACGCGCTGAGAGCCGCATTACGCGCCCATTTAAACAAATCTTGATTTTCAATCACGTCATAAAGCGTTTGTAAATGTTTTGCGCTGAAAGTAGATAACAGTATTCGGTCGAAATCTTCCGTCAAACTCTCGCCTATGACAAAATCGACATGTTTTTCAGGCATACTCAGCCACGCCGCTAAATGCGGGAACGCTCTTTGTTCTCTAAATTCGGCAAGCAAATACATGGCGTATGTGTGCAAAAAATAATCATCTTTTTCTACGTACAATTTTTCCGCGTTCTGATAAACATATTCAAGAGATGCCAGCAATTCCGGGATAAATTCGTCTTTGTTCGCTTGAATTTCCTTAAACGCTTCTTCTGGCAGCTGTTTTGAGAACTTTTTAAGCGAATCCAATACTTCCTGCTTTGTCATAAAAATTCCTTTTCTTTTTGAATTTCAACCTGTTTGGCTTTCTTCATTTGTTCCAATCTATTAACAGATTTATCAATCGCCGATTTCGCCGCAGCTATATTTTTTTGGGTTTATTTTCCGTTGGCTCACTCAATTTTATGCACCTCATTTCCGTAATTATATTGTATCATTAAAGTGTGCGGCGGTCAAGTATTTTTTGAAAATTTATACCGCTGACAAAATTTGAGGCTGCCATTCATTCAACGCATCGTCAGGAACGGGTTTTATTTTCAGCAGCATGGGATTATCATATATATTTTTGTATATGTTCAGGATAAAATCATAAGCCGCTTTCTGCTCGGATTCATCGGCTTTTTCCGATTTAACGGGATAAAAAGACGGATAAGTGACCAAAAAATAATATACGCACCTCTGCGGAAGATTGCCAAAATCTTTGTTTATCATGCTTTCCATATTAATACAAACCTTTCTTTTCTCTTATTTTAAACCACATACGGTATGTTATTTTTCAACAGACCCTGCTCGATGAACCGCGACACATACGCGGAGCGGTACAGTATGGCAATATCAGCGTATTTGCCTCCGCTTTTTACGTGGGTATTGATTTTGTCGGCGATATACGCGATTTCCTCCCTGTCGTTTCTGGCATGAAAA
>WQXD01000180.1 GCA_009785015.1 Oscillospiraceae bacterium
CTCTGTCGGGGCGCTGACCCATTCCGTCAAAAGCCTCGACATAAGCCTGAAATTTGATATCGGCATATGTTAAAAAATACAATAAACGCGATAAAAACAAAACAAACCGATAAAACGGCCTTGATACTGGCTCAGGCGTATTTGGCCCTGCTCGGCGTTTCTACGGTTTTCTTTTCGCTTCTTTCGGGCACGACCGAAAAAATAAACCCGTTTGCATGGATGACGGGGCACGTGCCCGCTTTTTTGCTCTCCTTTCTTCTGATCTTCATTTTGGCGGAGCTCATATATCTTTTTACGTTTCGGCTGCTCGCTTCTCTTTTTGTCGTATATCCCGTCGTGATTTTGTTTTCGTTTGTCAATTACATAAAAGTGTTTTACCGAAATGAGCCTTTTGTGTTTTCGGATTTTCTGATACTGAAGGAAACGGGGGATATCGCGGGCAATTACGAAATAAAGCCCACCGGCGCCGTATACTGGTCGGTCTTGTTTTTGGTTGTGCTCATTGTGGGCGCGCTTTTGATCAAAAGGGTGAAAATTTCGCTCGGCTGGCGTCTGATCCTTCCCGCCGCCGCACTGCTCATAACCGTTTTTTTCGGAGCCGCCGCTCTCTCGCCCGACTCGTTTGTCGACAGGATATATGTGTCCTCGACTATGGATTTGACAAGGGAATACGGCGAAAACGGCTTTATTCTGGGTTTTGCCGCCAACTACAGGCGCAGTTTGTTTTTTGCCCCGGAACACTACGACAAAAACACGGCGCAAAGAAGCGCCGAAGCGCTCGGCTATGCCGCAAAACAAGAAATCCAGGCTCCCCTCCCCGAAGCGCTGCCCAATGTGATCGTGGTGATGAGCGAATCGCTTTGGGACTGTTATAACAATCTCACCGGGGTGGCGTATAACGCGGATCCGATGGAGCCGGTTAGGGGCATCATGGAATCCCACGGTTCGGGGCAGCTCCTTTCTCCGCTGTTCGGAGGGGGTACTTCAAATGTGGAATATGAGTTTTTGACGGGCAAGAGCATTTTGTACTATCCGCCCCATTCCATAATATATCAGCAGTACATCACAAAAAAGCAGTGGTCGCTGGCCTGGCATTTCGGCGGCCTCGGTTACAGTACACTCGCCGTCCACCCGTACTGCCACTGGTTCTGGAAAAGGAGCACGGTGTTCCCGCTGCTCGGTTTTGAGAACGTCTATTTTGACGAGGATATGAAGCACACCGAAAAAAAAGGCAAATTCATATCGGATATGTCGCTTTCAAAAGAGATAATCTACCGATACGAAGAGCTTTCCGAAGGCGGCAGCGTCCCGGTTTTCGGCTTTTGCATATCGATGCAAAACCACGGGGGGTACTACGCGGAGACATACGGCGAAACCGAAATCAAACTCACGCGCGAGGCGGACGGAAAAAACGAAATCGCGTGCGAGGTGTTCGGCGAGGGGATCCGCGACGCCTCAAGGGCGTTTTTGGCCCTTGCCGAATATTTTGAAAATGAGGCGCGCCCCACCTATATCGTGATGTTCGGCGACCACGGCCCCTCGTTTGCCGGAGATAAATATCTGTACGCTTTGGACGAGGATGTGAACATGTACCCGGAGGACAAATTTCACCAATATGTCACGCCGATTGTCATATGGTCGAACACCGGCGAGAAAATCGGCGGCATCGGGACGCTCACCCCCATAATGCTGACTGCCAGAATATTCGATATAGCCCATATGCCAAAACCGCCGTATATACAGATGCTCTCCGGGATCGGGTCCGTCACCGCCGGTTTTACCCATTTGTACCGTTTGGACAGCGGGGGAAATTTGAGCGAGGATCCCGAACTTATGCGAAAAATCGATGAAATAAACGAAAATTTGCGTTACTGCCAGTACGACGCCACCCTCGGCAAAAATTACGCGATCGACGAATTTCGATAAAACGGCGAAAAGTATCGTATTGAAAATATTTTTTCATAAACCCTTGCATTGCGCAATCGGATATGGTATAATAACATTCGGTACAAAAAATAAATTTAACATAAAGGGAGTACGGAAATATGGTAAAAAAAACATCGGCGGCTATCATGATTTTGGCGATTCTGCTAACCCTGACAACAGTTGTATCGGCTATACCGGAGGGCACAGTGGGCAAATATACCCCGGCAATCGACGCAGACAAAGACCCGGCATACGACTTGTCGTTCTCATTTAACATATTCGACCAGGAAAACGCGAACAAAGGCGAGGGATGGTGGTCGACATATGAAGATATGGCCACGGTCGTGGACGCGACTGTGTGGTTTCTTTGGGACGACGCGTTCTTATACGCTTTTGTCGATGTGCTGCTGCCGGAAGTTTTGGACAGGGGCAAGGATTTTATCCTTGAAGAAGGCAACCCCTGGGAGGCCAACAGCGCGGAGCTGTGGGTTTTGTGGACGGACCTCGACGACGACACCGAGCGCGTCAAAACCTCGATAGAACCGTTGTACAGCAGGACATGGGGGGACGGCCCTTATTTTGACGACATCGAGCCGGCCACGAAAAAAGCGGCCAAACTCACATCCACGGGTTACGCCGCCGAATTCGCCATAGCGATACCGCCCGCATACCTCAAAGACGGCGGCAAGGTAAAATTCACTCTCCAGATAAACCATTTCGACGGCAACGGCACCATTCCCGTAGGCCAGCAGATCCAGGCCAGCGGAGACCAGGGCGTGGATAACGCGTCCGTTCTGACTTTCGGCGCGCAGATAACGATAGCCGAGCCGGAGCCCGAGCCCGAACCGGAACCCGAACCGCCGGCAGACGTTCCCGCCGCGGTTGAAACGCCCCCTCCGACAGAGGCTCCGCCCCCCGTGGTGGTTGCGCCGCCGCAGACCGGCGACTGTTCGGTGGTGTTGATTTTGGGACTGCTCGCGCTCGCGGGCGCCGGTGTTCTGACATACGGCAAAAAGAAGATATAATAAAATTTAAAATTCACAAAAAAAAGAAGCCCGGGTTGCCGCGGCTTCTTTTTTTATGGTCAGCGCGAAAAATAATTTTCAAATATAAAACGGTGGATATGTTTGAGGCAACCGCCAAGGGAATAATAAAATATACTGTTAGTGTTGAGTTTTATGCAAAAATATTTTCAGGTGCATATTTTGGGGAGGCTGCATATGAAGAAAACGGGGAAACGGTAAAGTTTTATATAGGTTCGTCATTAAGCGACATAGATAAGGCTGTTGAAAACTTTAAAACAGAAATAGACCAAATATCTAAAAAAGAACTCGGCGATATTTTTAAAAGTTGGGCGCGATCTATAATAGTTACATCTATTGTCAAATTATCAGACAGCACTATTGGGGAAAAATATTTGAAATTTACCGGAACAGATAATGTCGAAACGCTTTTGGAGACTTTAGACGAATATTTTAAAATTTAATAAAATAATTGGCTTTGAGGTTGAGGCTCAAAATGAGCCTCAACCACTCCGCTGCCGAAAAAGTGGTTTGTACCCATTTTGGGTACAAACCTCTTTTCGCAAATGGGCAAATCCATATTGTGCCATATGCGAAAATAAAACAAAAGTCAAAGTAAGGCGCGAACATCGGCAGCTCCGGCTCGGCGGGACGGTCCGCCGTCGATTGGCTTTGAGGAATTTATTCGAAATCTACATAAGCAAATACAAGGCATGGTTGTTATTGCAGTTGAAAATAATAATAGAGCGGTATATGTAAACCTTGCGGAAACCGCGCCGCATAATTACGGAGGAATTTTGGAGGTGACGAAGATGAAGGGTAATATAATATCCGATCCGATTGAGGGAACCGGCGTATTTACAAATCCGACGGGCAAAAAAATTGATATGTTAAAATTATTTAAATATTGTAAAGACAATAAAATTCCGTATGAAAAATTAACAGAAACGGAAATAGGCGATTTGAAAATTTATTATGTTTCGGCGCACGACGTGATTTTGCCGAAAAAGTGGTTAAACCTCAAAATGAGCCTTTTTCATTTGTTCCGAACATTAGTTTGGTCAACCCCCGCCCGTCGCGACGGGCGGGGGTTGCGATTTTTTCAGACTAACTCAGTTGTTCAACAGGCTGTATTTGCTCTGTATGTCTTCCGGCATATTTGCCAATACATCCGCCAAATCTTCGTCCTGTAACTTGGAATATTTTCGTATTTCAATTATATTTTTCCCGTCCAAAAACATCTCGTATGCCGTTTCTTTACGGCTTTTTAATTCGCCTCTCAATTCGCCTTTTAATTCGCCTCTCAATTCACCTATCTGTTCTCCTTGCCTTAATACTTTGCTTATCATCCATTTGGATTCAGTCACGTGTATCGCCTCACTTTCTATTTTTCTATAATTCTTGTAATTGCTGTAAAGATATTCGGACAAATGCTGTAACGCCATCAGCATTTGCTCTGCGTGATATGACGTCAGCTGTTCTTTGTTCTCTGTCAAGTCGCGTATTTTTTCGGTGACCTCCGTATATATAGTTATTATCTCCCGGAGCTTTTCCTCTATCAATTTTTCCTTCTCCGGTTTTTTTGACTTCGCTATCGCCGCAAGGCTTTTGCGGATTTTGAATACCTGCAACGGCAGCAGCGGCTCCAAATGCTTCGCCTCCAAACTGTCCGTTGTTTCAGTCCAATACTTCATGAGCGGCACTTTGTATTCCTTTTCGTCCCCGTCCCACAATGTAACCGCCATGCTCAATTCGCGCTCCGGTATATCGTCGTCCTGCTCTACGAATATTACATACTGTTTCGGATAATCTAACTTTATGCCGTCTTTAAAATGGCTTATATAACTCTTGACTTCCTGTATCGCTATCACAAAACCATACTCGAACATACGTACCGGCATCGCCTTGTCGTTCACCGTCTGGAACTCTATGTGATACCGCTCGCCGCTTATGTTCAGTATCATGTCTGTGCGGATTTCATCTATTGCCGGCTCTGACAGACTGAACCTGTGTTTCTCCGCGCTCTCCGCCGTCACTTTCGCGTCGAGCGCTATGTCCTTGCCGAACAGCGAGTTTATCATTCGTATCGTCAGCCTGTCCGACAGTCCGAACATCATTTTCATTATTTCGTCCATGTCAAGCGGTATGTCCTGCGGATTTATCTCCGTAAATTTTTCTTTTTCCGGCATTACATTTATCACCTGCTTTTTATATCTATTCTATCATATTCTATCACAGTTTTTGTATCTTGTAAAGTCCTTTTTTGCAAATAAAACGAAAAACAAACACAATAACCCCGGGCGGCTGTATATTCAGGCCGCCCGGGGTTGTGCGTTTTGGTTTATTTGTGCCGTATCCCCGATTACACGCTGTAGTAGTCTACAAGCTTGACCAACCGCTGATATTTCAGTTTCGCGCCGGCTTCGGCCTCTTCAAACAGCTTTTCCGCCCTTTCGGGGAACTTGCGCATAAGAGAGCTGTATCTGTTCTCGGTCTTTATAAACTCCGCAAAGGAAGCCGTCGGCTCTTTTGAATCCAGCGAGAACGGATTCTGCCCCGCGTCAAACTGCGCGGGGTTAAACCTGAACAAATGCCAGTACCCGGCCGCGACCGCGAGTTTTTCTTCAGCCATCGAATTGCCCATCCCGAGCTTGATCCCGTGGTTTATACATGTCGAATATCCTATGACTACCGACGGCCCGTCATAATTCTCGGCTTCGACCAACGCTTTTATGCACTGGTTGTAATCCGCGCCCATGGCGATCTGCGCCACGTAAACATAGCCGTAGCTCATCGCGATACCCGCCAAATCTTTTTTCTTCTGGCCTTTTCCGGCGGCCGCGAACTGCGCCACCGACCCGGTGGGCGTGGATTTCGAGGCCTGGCCTCCCGTATTCGAATAGACTTCCGTGTCAAACACAAATATATTCACATCGAGCCCCATCGCGATCGTGTGGTCGAGTCCGCCGAAGCCTATGTCATACGCCCAGCCGTCGCCTCCGAACACCCAGAACGATTTTTTGACAAGCACGTCTTTCATTGCCAGCACCTGGCGGGCGAGACTGCATGCGTCGCAGTCGCATACGTCGTCTTTTGTGTATGTTTTGCCTTCCCAAACCACGCCTTCCAAGTCGATTCCGTCCTCAAGCGCGGCTGTCAGGGCGGCTGAAGACGCCTTTGAAGCTTCTCCGTCTTTCATCGTATCGAGCCATTTCTGCCCCGCCTCTTTGATGCTGTCCTCCGCGTAATCGACGGCGATCAGTTTTCCTACGAGCTCAGCCGCCTTTTCGCGCCTCTGCGCCACGGCGAGCGCCATTCCCAGACCGTATTCGGCGTTATCCTCAAACAGCGAATTGGCCCATGTCGGCCCCCTGCCCTCTTTGTTCAACGTGTACGGAGTGGCCGGGGCGGAACCGCCCCAGATTGAAGAGCATCCGGTTGCGTTGGCTATATACATCCTGTCGCCGACCAATTGGGTGATGAGCTTGGCATAAGGCGTTTCCCCGCAGCCCGCGCAGGCGCCCGAAAACTCGAACAGCGGCTGTTTGAACTGGCTGCCTTTGACCGTTTCGGGCTTGAATTTCGCGAGCACCGTCTCGTCGTCGGTGTATTTATACGCCAGGGCTATATTGTCCTTTTTGTCCATCTGCGAATCTATCGGCTTCATCACGAGCGCTTTTTCGCCTTTTCTGCCCGGACATACATTCGCGCACGATTCGCAGCCGTAACAGTCCAAAGTCGAAACCGCCATCGAGAACTTGTATCCCGGAACCCCGGTCATCGGGATTGTGTCGAGCGTCTCGGGCAATTCGTCCCCTTCGGGTATCGCGAGCGGCCTGATGACCGCGTGCGGGCAGACGTAAGAGCAGAAATTGCACTGTATGCAGTTCTCCGAAACCCAACAGGGGACATTTACCGCTATGCCGCGCTTTTCGTAAGCGGTCGAGCCCTGCGGGAATGTGCCGTCCGCGTGCTTAAACGCCGAAACGGGCAGATCGTCGCCGTTCTGGGCGTTTATCGGAGTCATTATGTTCTTGACAAAATCGACCAACTCCGGGCGTCCCGAAATTTCCTTTTCAGAAGTCTCATCCGCCGCGTCGGCCCAATTGGCGGGAACCTGTATTTCTTTTATGTTGACGAGGCCCTCGTCGATACAGCGGTAGTTCATATTTACCACTTCTTCGCCCTTGCTGCCGTAAGATTTTACGACTGCGTCCTTTAAATATTTGACTGCGTCGTCTATCGCAATTATATTGGCGAGCTTGAAGAACACCGTCTGCAAAATCATGTTTACGCCCAGTCCGCGCCTGTTTATGCTTCTCGCTATGCCGATGCCGTCGATGGTGTAAAATTTGATTTTTTTATTCGCCAAATCGCGTTTCATTTTGGCGGGAAATCTCTTCGCGCACTCGTTTGTGTCCCATGCGCAGTTGAGAACGAAGGTCCCGCCGTCTTTCAAATCTTTTGTCATGTCGTATTTGTCGACGTAGGACGGGTTATGGCAGGCGACGTAGTCCGCTTTTGAGACATAATAGGTCGAACGTATGGGCGTATCCCCGAAACGCAGGTGCGATATCGTCACGCCGC
>WQXD01000181.1 GCA_009785015.1 Oscillospiraceae bacterium
AGCGGCGTATACCGCAAAAAAGAGGAATAATAAATGCGGGATTCATTGAACCGGAATATTGATTATCTGCGCTTGTCTGTGACCGACCGATGCAATCTGCGGTGTAAATATTGTATGCCCGGAGATTTGCCGTCTATACCCCATGATTCGATTATGCGCTATGAAGAAATACTCCGGATTTGCGCGGTAATGGCAAAGATTGGGATAAGAACAGTCAGGGTTACCGGAGGCGAGCCTTTAATGCGGAAGGGTTGTATAGATTTTATTAAAAAATTAAAACAAATATCCGGAATCGAAAATGTAACGCTGACTACGAACGGCGTTTTGCTGGAACAGTATATAGACGAACTTGCCGCGATCAAAATTGACGGCGTAAATATCAGCCTTGACAGCCTTGACGCAGATATATACAAGCGAATCACCGGCAAAGACGAACTGCACAAGGCGCGGCAGTCGCTGTATAAAGCGATTGAAGCGGGTTTAAAAGTAAAAATCAACTGCGTTGCTGTAAAGGGATTGAATGAGAGCGAAATCTTACCCATTGCGCAGTTGACCGAAAAGTTTCCCGTCGATGCGCGTTTTATTGAATTAATGCCCGCCGGAATGAATTTACGCGGAGTTCCCTGCCCCGAAATCATCGAAATAATCAAAAATAAATTTCCGGATTTGATCCCTGACCCGTCATTTCATGGCTTTGGTCCGGCCCGTTATTTTAAAAGCGGCGGACTGAAAGGGAATATTGGAGTAATTGACGCCGTCAGCAATCGTTTCTGTTCCGGGTGCAATCGTTTGCGTTTAACCGGCGAGGGCTTTTTGAAGCTGTGCCTTCAGCACGACGACGGGATAGATTTGCGTTCTCTTTTGCGTTCAGGGCAAAGCGACATCGAAATACAGGACAGAATTTCAGCGGCTGTCTGTAATAAACCGGAACGGCATTATTTTGATAACGGCGAAAGTATAACAAAAATGTCTCATATTGGAGGATAGTAAAATATGGCTATGGAAGGTATAATAAAAGCAATCTGTGTAAGCGATGTCAGGGGCGTGCAAAAACACAGCGTGGAAAGCGCTCATTTTAAAACAGGCTGGGGAATCGAAGGCGACGCTCACGGCGGCGACTGGCACCGGCAGGTCAGCATATTGTCCTATGAAAAAATCGAGCAGTTCAATGACCTCGGCGCAGATGTGGGATACGGAGATTTCGGGGAAAATTTGGTCGTGGAGGGCATTGATTTGCGCAAACTGCCGGCAGGCGCGTTGCTGCGGTGCGGAGAAGTCGTTTTGGAGATAAAACAAATCGGCAAACAGTGTCATACTCATTGCAGGATATATGAAAAAATGGGAGACTGTATCATGCCGCGGGAAGGAGTATTTGCCCGCGTGATACATGACGGCATCGTTTCGGCCGGCGATAAAATGGAAATCGATATACCCGACAATACGCCTATACGCGCCGCAGTATTGATATTGAGCGACAAAGGAGCGGCGGGGCAAAGAAAAGACGAGAGCGGCCCCATAATAAAAAAAATGCTTGAAGAATCGGGATATTCGATAGAAGACGAATTGATGCTTCCCGACGAACAAAGCGAAATCGAAGCGGCGCTGATAAATTTAGCTGACAGGCAGCAGGTCAATTTGATTTTGACTTCCGGAGGCACGGGATTTTCGCGGCGCGACGTGACGCCGGAGGCGACGCTTGCCGTAGCCCGGCGCAATGCTCCGGGTATTGCGGAGGCAATACGCGCTTATTCCATGCAAATCACCGGACGCGCCATGCTCGGACGCGGAGTCTCGGTGATACGGGGCAAAACTTTGATTGTCAATTTACCCGGAAGCCCGAAAGCGGTTCGGGAAAGTTTGGAATATATATTGCCATATTTAAAGCACGGCATTGAAATCCTCAAAGGCGAAGCTGCGGAATGCGCCGCAAAAGAGGGATTATAAAATGGAGTTTTTAACGGTTGAAAGCGTGGAAACCGCCCGTGAAAAATTATTGTCACACACAAAAGACTGGCTCGTGAAAAAAGAAACGGTATCGCTCAGAATCGCTTTGGGCAGAATATTGGCAGAGGACGTAACCGCCCCTGAAGATATTCCGGCATTTCGGAGATCGACAGTCGACGGCTATGCCGTTATATCGAGCGATACTGCCGCCGCAGGAGAAAATATACCTGTATTTTTCACTGTAAAAGATAAAATAAAAATAGGGCAATTTGTTTCTTCAACCATAAATCACGGGGAATGCGCCGATATTCCCACGGGCGGCATGCTGCCAAGCGGAGCGGACGCTGTGGTTATGGCGGAATATTCCGAGCTTTTTGGTGTTGACGGGGTAGCTATACATAACAGCGCGGCCAACGGCGAAAACACGGTGCAAATCGGTGAGGACGCAAAAGCCGGAGATTTGCTCATAAA
This sequence comes from Oscillospiraceae bacterium, assembly GCA_009785015.1. The sequence continues at coordinate 2,416 of WQXD01000181.1, forward strand.
AAAAGGAAAACGGTTGCTGCCTCAGGACATAGGGGCATTGGCGGCAGCGGGCATAACGGCTGTTTCGGTTTTCGCCGCTTTGCGCATTGCTGTAATATCCACCGGAGACGAACTGGTTTCAACAGAAAAAACGCCGTCAATCGGTCAGGTCAGGGATATAAATACCCATGCGCTCACGGCTTTGGCTGAAAAAACGGGTTTTTTTGTGACGGAAACGCACGTTTTGACGGACGATGAAAATATTTTGGAACAGACTTTATTATCAGCCATGAAAACAAGTGATATTGTCGCCGTTTCAGGCGGCAGCTCTCAAGGGGCAAAAGATATGACAAAATCAGTTATTGACCGGGTAGCATCGCCGGGAGTATTTACTCACGGCTTAGCCGTCAAGCCCGGCAAACCCACGATTTTAGGCTATGATAAATTTTCAAAAACTCTTTTGGCCGGACTGCCCGGACATCCGGTTTCGGCCATGATAGTTTTCGAGCTGATGTTTGGCTGGTTAATGCGTGAAATCACGGGAACTTTAAAAGCCCATGCCATACCCGCGCAGCTTTCTGTCAATGTGGCTTCATCGCCCGGAAAACTCACCTGCTTCCCGGTCAAGCTGAAATGGACAGGCGACCAATATTCGGCGGAACCTGTATTCGGGAAATCCGGGCTTATCACCACGCTCACAAACGCGGACGGATATTTTACCGTGGATCGCGAAACGGAAGGGCTGCAATCCGGCCGGACCGTTTTGGTTCATTTGTTTTGACGTTTGAACGGAGGAAAAAAATCACATGGTAAAAAGAAATTTGTATTTGACCAACATTTCTGTCGAAGAAGCGCTGGAACGCTTTCAAAACGCGTTAAAGCCTTTTTTAAAAACGCAGATTGAAAATATAGACGTAATAAATTCGCTCGACAGGGTGACTGCCGAAGCTGTATTCGCGCTTAAAAGCTCGCCTTTGTATGATTCGGCGGCGATGGACGGAGTTGCCGTTATCAGTTCCCATACTCACAAAGCGAGCGAATCGTCGCCGGTTCAATTGAAAATCGGCGGCGATTTTATTCCGATAGACACCGGAAACCCTGTCCGTCCGCCGTATGACGCCGTTATAATGGCGGAAGATATTGCGGAAACAGACAGCGATACAATCACGATTTATTCGGCGGCCGCGGCGTGGCAGCATGTGCGTCCGGTTGGCGAAGATATAGTGCAGGGGGAAATGATTCTGCCGGGCAGGCATAAAATACGCCCTATTGACATCGGCGTGCTTCTTTCAGGGGGTATCACAAAAATATCCGCGCTGAAACGCCCTGAAGTTGCAATTATCCCCACCGGCACCGAATTGATTGAAATCAATGACAACAGGGATATAAAAGAAGGCGGCATAATCGATTCCAATTCATATATGTTTGAGGCGCTTGTCAGACAAAACGGAGGTATTCCAACCCGATTTTCCATTGTTGCGGACGATTATGAATCGATCAAAGAAAAAGTGCAGGACGCCGCAAAGCGGTTTGACATGGTACTTATAAGCGCGGGTACCAGCGCAGGAAGGGAAGATTATACAGCCCATATACTGCGGGAACTCGGAGAAGTGATAGTGCACGGAGTTGCCATGAAGCCGGGCAAACCTGTCATACTCGCGATAGCCGGCGGCAAGCCCGTTGTGGGCATACCGGGGTATCCCGTTTCTGCCTTTCTTGCCTATGACAACTTTGTCGCGCCTGTTTTGGCGTCTGTTTCCGGATTTTTTAAGGCCGGCGCGCCGGTCGTGCAGGCAACATTGACGAGAAGGCTTGTGTCTTCAATCAAACACCGGGAATATGTGCGCGTAAGGATTGGCAAAGTCGGAGAAAAGTTGGTGGCTTCTCCGCTTGCGCGCGGGGCGGGTGCGGCAATGTCGCTTGTCAGGGCTGACGGCTTTTGCGTTATAGACCAAAACAAAGAGGGAGTGGAAGCGGGAACTGAAATCAATGCGGTGTTATGCCGGGAATTGCATGAATTGGAAAATACGGTTGTCAGTATCGGCAGCCATGATTTGATACTCGATGTGATCGCGGATATGATGCCGAATTTTTATCCCGGAACGCATTTATCCGGTACTCATGTCGGAAGTATGGGAGGTTTATCAGCTCTGAAAAACGGCGAAGCGCATATCGCTCCTATTCATTTGCTCGATGAAAAGACAGGTATCTACAATATACCTGTCGTTAAACAATTATTCGCCGGAAGAAAAATGGCTTTGATAAAAGGCGTAGGACGTCTTCAGGGATTCATGGTAAAAAAAGGCAATCCTTCGGGAATTGAAACAATAAGCGACCTTACGCGGAGCCGTTATGTGAATCGTCAGCGCGGAGCGGGAACTCGCGTGCTTTTGGACTATATGTTAAAAACTTCAGGTATTGACAGTTTGAATATTTCCGGTTATGAACGTGAAGCCGCTACGCACATGGCGGTTGCCGCCGCAGTAAAAAGCGGCAGCGCGGACGTTGGTATGGGAATACTCTCGGCTGCAAAAGCGATGGATTTGGATTTCATTCCGGTCGGAAATGAAGAATATGATTTTGCCGTTCCGTTTGATTTTTTGGAGCTTAGGCACATACGCTCTTTTATTGCCATGCTGAAAAATCCTCAGTTTCACAATAAATTGACGGAACTGGGCGGTTATACCACTGAGCGCTGCGGGGATGTTGTATATATTGAATGCTGAAATTATCGCTTTAATCCATTTGAAAGAGGAATGTGGTCAAAATGGGCCAATTCCAAAAAGCCAATTTGCGAGCGGCGGCGCAAACAAAAAGCCAAAACGATAATTATTTTAACATAGCGCTTGAATGAAGTTAGCGGCGCATTCCACTGCTAAAACGGAACGATTAAGAGTGGATAGGCGCGGAGTTTGGTATATCTTGGTTTCTGATGTTTTACCGGCCTCGGCGGCTTAGGTGGAATTACGCCACTTTGACGCAATTCCACTTTTGCGTGCCGATTTTGACCCGCCGGGCCGGAATTTGCGCGGATTCGCCGGAAAAATGGGCGATATTGGGCGATATTTTGTAGGGGACGGCGTCCTCGACGTCCCTTGTACGGAATTTGATTTTGCGTTGGGTTTGTTTTGCGTTTTGCGTTGGTTTTTGACTGCGGGCTGTCGGGGACGCCAGCCCCTACAAATCTTCCTTTCCAGTTTGCCAAAAAAAGATTCGCGTAATTTCCAAAAGACGTTTCGTAACATTTCCTTTTAATATTTTGTGCCTGTATATTGTAACAACCACTAAATGATATTCAAAGTCGAAAATACTGTGTCTGTTCTTGTTCAAAAAAGTGAGTTTTTTGTCAATATTGTTAAAAATAATATTACGTTTAAAACAATAATAAAAAATATAGAATTGTCTCCTGTAGCTGGGGCTATTTCAGAAATTGCACCGTTATCAAAATTAAAACTTTCAAAACAAAAAGCTGATAGTTCATCAAGGGCGAAATTAATATCATTTGTTCCGGATACTGAAGTAGTGACCCATAACTCCTTTACGTCCAATCCGAAGATTATCCTCGTGTCATCGGGATTTCGAGGTTTTTGCAAAAAAATACGAATATCGCCATTGTCTTTTAAGAGTTCAAACTCCCAATATCCACCATCTGCAAATTCGCGCATTACGTTCGCGCTTTTTTCTTCTGACACGCTGGAGCTGTAGACAATATTACGAATTTCGTAGGTTAATCTAATCACCCAATATTCCTCATAAAATATATAATACAATTCAACTTCTATTGGTTTTGCGTCTTTTATAACCGGAAAATACGGCTTTTGAAAAATCTGAAAAAGCAATTCCAAATCGGCTCTTTTTTCAACATTTATGCTCATATCGAAATTTGCGAAATAGCAATAGGGGTGGTCAATATAAGATTCTTCTATTTCCTTTATTTTGTTATCTATATCTTGGTTGCTTTGCTCTAATAATCCGATAAGTTCCGCGAGCGACGAATAATCGCCATGAAAACCAATCTGAGCAGGTGTTTCTGCGGTGGATTTCAATGAAAACGTGCAAATAATTAAAAAAAGCAAAACACTTATCGTAAATTTATATAATATTTTTTTTGATTTAACCATATCCTTATTACCCATGCAGTACGCTTTTGACCACGCAGGCTTTTTTGTAACAGGCTATGCCGATTTTGTAGACCGGCAGCCCTCTGCCGAGCACCGGCGCATAGTATTGCTTTTCGTCGATTTGCGAGAGCGCCGTTTGAACGTCTTTGTCCAAATCCTTTGGCGTCTCCGAGCGCTTGAACTCAAGCACCGCGGAGAACTGCGGCGCCTCGATTTGTATATCGTACCGCCCGAACCCCGCCTCGAGGTTGGACGCGCATCTATACCCCAGCAGCAATACCATTCCGAAAATGAACACATGGTATGTCTTCTCCAGCTCGTCGGAATCCGCGTCGAAATACGACAGCCGCATCGAGAGAAAATTGGTCAGCTTGCGGCTGAACACATCTGTGTTTGCGATGTGGTCGAATATGCCTGCGAACTCGTTCTGCGGCCGCAGCCGCATTTGCGTCAGTATCTGTGTCCGCCACGTGTGCCGCGCCTCCATGTTTGGTATGAATACCATGTATGTTTTTTCGCCGCCGCTCCCCTTCGCCGGCGTATATGTCAGATACCCCGCCTGCACGGCCAACGAGTAGTAGTACAAATCGTCAACACTATGCATCAATTGAGACAAATCCAATTTGGGCTCCAAACAGGTCTCGTGTGCGTACCCCGGATCCGCCAGCATCCGCGACAGCTGCTCTGTCCGCCCGGGCGTGATCAAATCCGTCAGTATGCGCATGCTGCCCGTGTTCGACCAGTATGTGTCTAATTCGCATCCGTTCCGAAGGTACGACATCACCGAGTAGATATTGTACAGCATGCTGCCGCCCACGCGCACGTTGTTGTACCACTCGCGCAGCTCCGGCAGCTTGTCGCCCGGCACTAATTCCGTCAGCTCCTGCTCGGTCAGCGAAAAGTCGTTGTCGTATATGCTGCTTTTGAACACATCGTAGACCTCCAGGTTGTTCAGGTTGCTGAACATGCTCTCCTTGGC
>WQXD01000182.1 GCA_009785015.1 Oscillospiraceae bacterium
ATAGACTTCATGCATAACCTCTATATTGCCGTCATTGCGAGCGCAGCGAAGCAATCCAGTACGTCGGAATATCGGTTTTTTCTGGATTGCCACGGCGACAAGTCGCCTCGCAATGACAGTTATGCAAGAGGTCTACTGTTCGATCTGCTCGAATTTGTCGATTGTTTTTTCCAACGCTTTGGCCGCTTTCGCTTCGTTTTTTTCCCAGAAGGAAGTTATGTTATTTGTGCCTTTGTGGAACGGGGTGTAAAAGAAGCCCGTGATATCGCCCCAGTTATATATATGCCCTATGTCGTAGAGCCTGTTGGCGAATATGAGGTCGAGCATCTCGGAGCTCTCGTCGTCGCGGGCGAATTTCGTCTTCAGCGATATGTCGTAATACGCGGGAAGCAGCGTGTACTGGCTCTCCGCGCAGAGCGCTTCTATTATTATCCCCGCGCGCTCCTTATCCGGCACCGTCACCGGGACCGCGACGCTGCTCGTGCAGCCCACTTCGACGCTCGGGTAATATCCGCTCTGGCTTTCGTCGTATTTGGGCGGGGGTATTATCCCGAAATCGGTTTCCATATCCCTCAAAAGCGTCACCCTGTTCATTCCCGCGTAATAGAAGAGCGCCCTGTCGGTGTTGAACACCACGAGCTGCATATCGTCCCACACCCTGTCGCCCGGATATTTGGAGATATATTCGTCGGCGTTTATGGTTATGTCGGTGTTGGCCTGCAGCTCGAATATACGCTCGCATATATCTACGGCCCTGGGGTTGTACAGGGCGATTTCGGGTTGGCCCGAGGCGTTCATTTTCGCCGTGTATTCGCCTGCCCCGTTGTAGAAGGCGAGCGAGTTCCTGTACTGGCTGACAAGCCCCCACTGGTCGTTGTCGTCCATTTTGGCGTCGCCGTTCAGATCCTTGGCGACCGCCTTCATCATTTCGAGCATCTTGTCCATGGTCCATGTGCCGTTTTGCACCAGCCGGTACGGGTCGTCGAGGCTGTTGTCCTTCAAGACTTTTTTATTGAACATTATTATCCAGGTGGCGTCCTTGTCGGTTATCAGGTAATTGCCCACGGTGGCGAACAGCTTGCCGGTTATAGTGAGCTGCTCGGTGGCTTTCTGGTCCCACCAGGGCGCTTTCAGGTCGATATACGGGAAATTGCCGAGGTCGTAAAAATACCCGTCGGCCATGAGCGCGTTTATCTGGCTCAGCCCGTGGCACACCATGTCAAAGGCGTCGTCGTTTGCCTTTATCGACCTCGAGGCCCTCGAGGCCAGATCCCCGTTTTCGGGGATGTTGATGATTTTTACGCCGTATTTTTCCTCGACGGTTTTGTTTCGTTTGTGGACCGCGTCGTTTATCGGGTCGCCGTTTTCCTCTTCGGCGTAAATATCCTTGGCGTACCAGTGCACGTTGTAATCCGGGCCCCTGCTGAGTATCCTGAATTCATACCCGCCGAAATCCGACTGGGGCAGATCGGGGTAAATGCGCGCCGCTTCGGGCGCCTCATCCGCGTTCCCGGCATTTTCCGACTGTGTCTCGGTGGGATTTTCGTTTTCCAAGCTTCCGCCTTCACTTTTGGCGTCGCAGGCGGCTATCAGCAGTACGCAGAAAACAAGCAGAAGCGCCGCGTATGTTTTTAAAATTCTATACATAAAATATATTTTCCTCCCGGTTATTATTCCCTTCATCATATTCTATCGCAATTTTATGAATTTTTTTTGTTTTTTGTTCGTACTTTTTGTGAATCACGCCCGGAAAAAACCTTAACTTTCAGGCTGATTTGCCTTAAAAGGTTTAACTTTTCTTAATAGATTTTTAAATTTTATCGAAAATCAAAGGCGTATAATATAACCATATCACATAATTTTAAAAAGGGAGCAACCCATACTATGTACATTTTCAAAAACGCGCTTGAGAACATAGGCAGGAACATAGGGAGAAACATCCTGCTCGGAGCGATAATTTTCGCCGTGATAACGACGACGGCAATCTCGCTCATCATCAACAACACCGCGAAAAATATCATCGAGTATCAAAAAGACAAATTCGGGTCGGAGGTGACGATATCGCCCGACATGGACAAGATACAGCCGCAGCAGCAATCCGGCGGCATGGTGCGCATGATGGCGCCCTCCCCGGTATCTTCGGAACTGCTGCTCGAATTTACGAAGTCGCGGTATTTGAAAGAAAGTATCGCCACGGGATTAGTCAGCGCCTCCAATGATTCGATCCGCGCAATCGACCAAAGCGACGACGATGAAGACGGCGGCTCCGTCAACGGGTATACAAGTCAGGGAGGGGCCACGATGATGAGAATGGGCGGCATGGGAGGAAATTTCAGGCTACTTGGCGACGATTGGGGCGATTTCAACAGTGGGATGAGAAAACTCGAAACGGGAAGAATGCCCGAAAGCGACAACGAGTGCCTCGTAGGCTCCGAACTGGCGCAGGAAAACGACATCCGCGTCGGCGATATACTGACTTTCACCGCCGAGATGTCGATGGATTACGAGCCCGAGGAATACAGCGGGATTGAAATCGGCGATACAATGACGATAAATGGGATAGAGTATACGGCGTCGGAGGCGTTTATGGGCGGGCGCGCGGCGCGCGAAGTCGAGTACGAGCTTACGGTGACCGGCATTTATTTTGACCTGACCGACGCATACCCGATGGAAGGCATGCCGGCTATGGCGTCGATGAACAAACGAAACGAAATACTGACGACGCTTCCCACACTTCTCAGCGGCAAAAAAACCGACGACGAACGCGGGCTTACGCTGAATGTGACTTTTTATCTCGCCGATCCCGGCGATCTCGCGCTGTTTGAAGAAGACGTCCGCAAAATGGGGCTCGACGACGCGTATCAGGTGACAACCGACGCCGACGGATATGAAAAGACCGTCAAGCCGATAGAGAGCCTCAAGGGCATTTCGATCGTATTTATGCTGATAGTTTTGATATTGGGCGGTATGATACTGCTTCTTTTGTGTTCGATTGCGATAAGGGAACGCAAATATGAAATCGGGGTGCTCCGCGCCATGGGTATGAAAAAACTAAAAGTCGCGCTCGGTCTGTGGGCGGAAGTGTTCGCGCTCACTTGTATCTGCCTTCTGATCGGTTTGAGCGCGGGAAGTATCGCCGCCCAGCCGGTGAGCGACGTTCTGCTGCAGGCGCAGGTGGCAGAGGCCAACTCGCAGGCTCCGGCCGGTCCGGGGGGGCCCGGGACAATCAGGATGATGGGCGGCATGAGAATCGGCGGAAGCGTCTCCGAGGCGAAACCGCTCGACGAAATGGACGTTTCGCTGGGACTTGACACGGTGGGGCAGATCATACTTGTGGCGGTATTTTTGTCCTCGCTGGCCGGGATTGTGTCGATAAGCCGGATAACCAAGTATGAACCTATTAAAATATTGATGGAAAGGAACTAAAAAAAGTATGAGCGTATTGGCGCTGAAAGAGGTATCGTATAAATACGAGGGGGCGAAAACACCGGTTTTAAAGGCGGTAAACGCCGAATTTGAAGCGGGCAGGGTATACACGATTGTGGGAAAGTCAGGCTCCGGGAAATCGACGCTGCTCTCGCTCATAGCGGGGCTCGACATATGCACAAACGGGACCATAGCGTACAACGGGCAGGATTTGAAAACGATCGACCGGGATAACTACCGCGCCAGGGGGATAGGCGTCATATTCCAGAGTTTTAATCTGCTGACAAATACAAACGCGGTAAAAAACATCGTGCTGTCAATGAATATAAGCGGGAGCGCCGAAGCGGACAAGACGGCGTTCGCCTATGATATACTCGAAAAAATGGGCATAGACAAAGAAACCGCGGAGCGCAAAATATTAAAGCTGTCCGGCGGCGAGCAGCAGAGGGTCGGAATAGCGCGGGCGTTGTCCCACAATCCCGACATCATCATAGCCGACGAGCCGACGGGCAATTTGGACGCCGAAACCGAAGCCGAGATCTTGAATATATTCACAAAACTCGCCCATAGTGAAAACAAGTGCGTTATAATCGTCACCCATTCAAAAAAGGTGACGTCGATCGCCGACGTTATTTTGGGGATTACCGACGGCAAATTAGTGAAAGTCAAAGAAAAGTAGGAGCGCACACATGACGCGCCCGTTTCCGCATGACGCGCCCCCACCCGATTCATTTCCGCCTCACCCGGCGGTTTTCCCGTTTATTTTTATATTGCCGAGCACGACTTGGTTTTTGCCGTTGTGTTTCGCCTCGTACATGGCCTCGTCGACGGCCAGCATCGCTTCCTCGTACTGCGCGCCGGGGGGCATCTGCACCGCGCCGAAACTGGCAGTCACGGGGATGCGCGTCCCGTTGTAGTATATTTCGTGCTTTTCGATCGCCTTGCAGAGGCGGGTCGCGATTTTATTCAGCGATCCGTCCTTGCTCGAGGGCATGAATATCACAAATTCCTCCCCGCCGTATCTGGCGATTATGTCGTATGAACGGAGCTGTTTCTTTATAACTTCGACCACCTCGCAGAGCACCCGGTCGCCCGCGGCGTGCCCGTATGTGTCGTTGACTTTTTTGAAATCGTCGATGTCGTACATTATGAGCGCGTTCGATGTGTTGAGGCGGTCCGGCATCGACATCTCGATCTCGCGCTCCACTTTCTCCAAAAAACTCCGGCGGTTCGCCACACCGGTGAGCGAATCCGTGGTGGCGAGGTTTTTGAGCTGGTTGATCAGAAAATTCATTTCCGTGATGTCGTGGATCATTATGTACCAGCCTAACTGCATCCCCTTGGCGTCCATGATTTTATTCATGTTCGCCCTGTATGTGGACACCGGCCCGTAGGCGCCCTCTCTTTCGGTTTCGAAAATTATTTCGGTCAGCTTGTCAACTTCTTCGAGTTCCCGGGGCCAGTCCCGGGAATTTTTGATCGATTCGGCTTTGGGCAGCGAGGCGAGCGAAGAAAACAGTTTGTTCGCGCTTTCGTTGCAGCACAGAAAACGCCACTCGCTGTCCAAGATAATCATCGCGTCCTCCATTATTTTGAGCACTATTCCCGACGCCGTTTTTTCATTGCATAAATTTCTGCTTTTCGTTATATGCACGGTGGCGAGTATGATAAAAGTGGTTACAAGCGCGGCGCCCAAAATGATAATTGCGTATTCCATAATTTGAGATTCCCCTTCAAAGGCAAGATTATCGGTGAAAATTTAAGATTTTAAATTTTAAATTATTCTTAATAAAAAGACATTATATCACAAAATTGTTAACAATCATTACATATAAAGCGAATTTAAAAAAAATAATATTTACAAATTTTTACATAATTTATCATTATCCGCATTGCAAAACAAAAAAAGATAAAAAAGACAAACGCTTGACAAAAAGCCGCGCAAATGATATAATATGGCAAAAGGGAGGCGAAGAAAAAATATTTATGAAACGCATTGTCATTTTTATATTTGCCGTATTGTGTGCAGCGGCAATGGCGGTTATGCCGGTAAACGCGGCCCCGCAAATCGAATCCGGGCATTATGAAATTTATATACTCGAAAACGGGAACGCCGAAATAACGGAAACATGGGTCGTGCAATTCGACAGGGAACAAAATTATACGAGATATTACAGGAGCTATTACAAGAATTATTACAATATGACAGACTGGTCGGCGGCCCTCGACGGCAGGCAGATGAATCAGCTGCCCGCAGTCGACAGCGCGAGGCCGGAGTATTCTTTCGCAGTTGAAATGACGGACGCCGAATACATAATTCATCTGTATCATGATTCCTATGACACGCGGCGCGTCTTTACAATATCATACACAGTTGAAAACGCCGTGAAGATTTACGACGACACAGCCGATTTCGTCTGGGATCTGACGGGGGAAAACGAAGCGTCGGCAATCGGAAGCCTTACAGCTACCCTGACTGTGCCCAAGGGGGCAAATCCCGACGATTTTTTGATTTGGGCGCACGGGCCGCTGCACGGCGCGTTTGTCAAGGACGGCGAAACCAAGGCTTCGCTGCGCATAGACAATGTATACAGCAGCCAAATCGTGGATATACGGGTGAATCTCCCGCCGCGTCTGTTCGAAGGCGGATATTATATCGGCGGGAACGGAGCAGATGAAATTCTGTCATACGAAAAAAAACTCGCAGCCGACGCGAACGCCATAAGGGAAGAATCGGAGCGGTATTGGCGGGAAGTTGAAAAATGGGAAGAGGACCACCCGGTTCTGAGCTGGTTCAGATACAGCGGTCCGGCCGAGGCGATTTATGTCACTCTCATACTGGCGGGGTTTGTCTTTGCGGTTGTCTTTCCGCTTATGGCAAAAAAAATGCTCGACAAAAAATCCATGCCGAAATATATCCCGGAGCAAAGCCCCGAATATTACAGATACCTCCCCGACGACATCCCTCCCGCGGTTTTGAATAATCTGCTTTCGAAATTTGCGCCGGGCTCGGTATCGGTATTCAAATCAAAGGGAAGCGCGTTTTCCGCGACTATGCTCGATTTGTTCGCGGAGGGCTGTCTGGAAATGCATAAAAATGCCGCCGGCGACATAGAAATTGCCGTAAACGGCGAAAAAATACCCGAACTTACCTATGAGCAGACGTTGATTTCGCTGATAACCGATGCCGCGGGAGAAAACACGTCTGTCACATTGAATGAAATCCAAAGATATATAAAGGCAAACCAAGGCGAAGTCTACGAAAAAAAGAAACAATTCGAGAGGGAAGTAAAAGCCGAAGCGGAAAAGTCGCCGTATATTGAAGAATACAAACGCGGCAAATCGGGCCTCGGCCGGGCGTATTTGATTTTACTCGGTATCACGGTGTTGGCCGGCACGTATTTGTCGCTTTACACCTCCGCGCAGTATATGGAGAATTTTTCAGTTGTGGGCTATGGAGTCGCGTTTGTTTTCACCGGCATGGCCGGACTGTTTTGTCTGTTCATCTCAAAAAAAGGGACGGCGGCCTCACAGCTCGGAACGGATAAATTTGCGCTGTGGCTGGCTTTCGGCAAATTCCTGGACGATTTTACGACGTTTGACAAAAAAGAATTCCCCGAATTTAAATTCTGGGAAAAATATTTGGTCTACGCCGCGGCGCTGGGAAAAAGCAAAAAGCTGATCCGGGAACTCGCCCTGCAATACCCCGCGGAAAACACGGACGACGAATTTATACAGCAGGGAATATCCGCGGATTTGTTCGTATCGGGCGCCCTGCTTGACGCAATAGAAGACATCCAAAGCAAGACATATTCCGCTTCGGCTCCGTCGTCCGATTCGGGGGGAGGCGGGGGCTTCTCGTCGTCCGACGGGGGCTCGGGCAGCGGCTCGAGCGGAAGCGGTTTTGATTAGACCTGTCCCGGAACCTTCGTTTTTCGTCATTGCGAGTGTAGCGAAGCAATCCAGAAAGGCAAATATTTATGATACATCCATCTTCTTTTTACTGGATTGCTTCGTCGCTTCGTTCCTCGCA
>WQXD01000183.1 GCA_009785015.1 Oscillospiraceae bacterium
ACGGAACGCCGGAAGAAATCGACGAGTATGTCAAGAGGCTGTTTGGCGAATGCGCCGGAGGCGGAGGATTTATGTTCGACACGGGCGCGCTTGTCGACGACGCGAAATTCGAAAATTTCGAGGCGATGTACGGCGCGGTGGAGAAATACGGGAAATATTGAGAAAGTGTGAATTTTGCGGTTTCCCGCTTGACTTTTGTTTTTTATATGTGATAAAATGATAATTATAGAATAATTTTGGAGGTGGCGGATATTAACTCGAACATATCTGACATATCGAATGTGTCAAAAGCGATCAACCAGCAGCAGTTTTCGGAGTCCCACGCAAACGTTCTGAAAATCATAGAACAGACCCAAAATATCATATTGGGCAAAAAAGACGTCATAGAGATGACCATAATCTCACTTTTATCGCAGGGGCATGTGTTAATTGAGGACGTGCCCGGAGTCGGAAAAACCACGCTCGCTTCGGCCCTGTCGAAAATCATAGGCCTGAAATACAAAAGGGCCCAGTTCACCCCGGACGTGATGCCCTCGGACATAACCGGTTTTTCCATCTACAACAAAAACACCAACGAACTCGAATACAAAGAGGGGCTCGCGCTCTGCAATATCCTTCTCGCCGACGAGATCAACAGGACCTCGCCCAAGACCCAGTCGAGCCTGCTCGAGGTGATGGAGGAAGGCACTATAACCGTAGACGGCAAAACGCACAGCGTGCCCACGCCGTTTATGGTCATCGCCACGCAGAACCCCATAGGGTTCGTGGGCACGCACCCGCTGCCCGAGGCCCAGCTCGACAGGTTCATCATGCGCATATCCATCGGCTACCCCGACACGGCAAACGAGATAAAAATCATTTCCGACAGGAAAACCGAAAACCCCATAGACAAAATAAAGACGGTGATAAGCGCCGAGGACATCATAAAAGCGCAGAATATAATCAAAAACATACACATAGACGAAACCCTGTACAAATACATCGTAGAGCTCGTCGCGAAAACCAGAAATCACCAGTATATAACCCTCGGGGCCTCTCCGAGAGCCTCGCTTTCGCTGATGAGGCTGGCTCAGGCGAGGGCGTTTTTGGAAAAGAGGGACTACATAATCCCCGAGGATATCTTGAGCATGTACACCCCCGCCATCGCCCACAGGATCATACTGAAGCAGGAGGCCAAGCTCAAGAAAATCAACACCGAGGACATTTTAAACGAGATAAAAAAATTGATCGCCCCGCAGATACTGGGCCAGAATACAAATAAAAACGCCGGGAAGGCATGAAGAGATGATTAAGGATTTTTTCGTCGTCGACCTCGAATTCACGCAGTACACAAGGCCGGTGGGGAGGCCGCGTTCCTTTTTTTCCGAGATCATCGAAATAGGCGCGGTAAAAATCGCGGGCGATACAAATGAAGTCACCGGCAAAATCAAAAATTTCGTCAAACCCCATTTTTTCCCCAAACAGGCCGCGGAGAGCATGGTGTTTTGCATGATCACCGAAGCGGATATGAAAACCGCGATCGATTTCGGCGAAATGCTTTTGAAAATAAACTCGTTGTACATCCCCGAAAAAACGTACTTTGTCTCCTGGGGCGACGCCGACTGGAACGTCATTGAGCAGGGCTGCGCGCGCCACGCGCTCTCCAACCCCGTTTTGCCGGAGGATTGCTTGGATCTGGCGGAAGCCTACAGATTGATGAACAAAGACGCCAACACCACCGGATTGCGCAAGGCGACTGAGGAACTGGACGTCGGGGCGGGCGGTTTGTGGCACACCGCCTATGACGACGCCTTCAATACGAGCAAGGTATTGCTAAAACTCATGGAAGAGGGCTGGCGGCCCGAACACTATTTCGACCGGTTGTAGAATATATTATGACAACAAGCGGAAGCCCGGAGCGGGTTTCCGTTTTCGCGTTTTGGTTTTATTGTCACAAATTTTTTGCAAGTACTTGACAAAAGCCGAAAAATAGGCTAAAATATAGCTACAGGCATAAAACGTACTCTACCGTAATTAGGGAGTGTTTTTTTGGGCGGTTTTAACGCTGCGAATGTTTTTGACCCCGAAAAAGGGGATTATATAACCATTGAGGGCACAGTGAGCAAGATCATATTCCAAAATGAAGAAAACGGTTACGCAGTATGCGAAATCGAAACTGACGAGGAGCTCGCCGTGGTCAACGGGGTCATGCCGTTTTTGGCCGAGGGAGAGAGCATTTCGGCGGTTGGAAAATGGACTGTGCACCAGTCTTTCGGCAGGCAGTTCAAAGCCGAATATTACGAAAAAAAGCTCCCTTCCTCCAAAAAGGCGATTATAAAATACCTGTCTTCGGGGGTCGTGCGCAATATCGGCAAAGTCACCGCCAAGCGAATCGTCGACCAATTCGGCGACGATACTTTTGAAGTGCTCGAAAACCACCCGGAATGGCTCGCCGACGTAAAGGGCATAACCATGGCCAAAGCGGAAGAGATATCCAAGGACTTCAAAAACCAGTTCGGGCAGAGGCAGGTCATATCGTTTTGTTCGGGTTTTTTTTCCATGCCCACTTGTGTCCGGATATTCAAACAGTACGGCCCCGGGGCGATCGAAGTGATAAAGGAAAACCCTTACTTGCTCTGCGGCCTCGTGTATGGGGTCGATTTCGAGGGCGCGGACAGGCTCGCGGGGTCGCTCGGGCAAAAAACGGATTCCGAGGACAGGATCTGCGCAGGGCTGAAATACACCCTTGCCTACAACGCCGATAAAAACGGGCACTTGTTTCTGCCGTATGAGAATCTGATCGCCTCGTCGGCGTCGATGCTCAAACTGAACCCTGCAATCGTCGGGCGGGCATTCGACAAATTGACAACACAGGGCAAATTCATCGTAAAACAAATCCGCAAAAAAAAGGCCGTGTACGAATTTTCGGCCTACAACGCCGAAAAATATTGTTCTCGCAAGCTGGTGGAACTCGACGACTGGGGGAAATTCGCCAAAACCGACGAAGAGGAAGTCAGGCTGCGCCTTTCCTCAATTGAACAGAGCGAGCATATAAAATACACCGGCGAACAGATAAAAGCGGTCCTATACGCTCTCAAAAGCGGGGTTTTCGTGCTCACGGGCGGTCCGGGAACCGGAAAAACCACCATAATAAAAGCGCTCATCGGCGTTTTTTCGCAGATGCGCAAAAAAATAGCGCTCGCCGCGCCCACGGGGCGCGCCGCCAAACGCATGACCCAGGCCACCGGTATGGATGCCAAAACCATACACCGGATGCTCGAAATGGGCTATGAAAACGAAACGGAGCCGATATTCAATAAAAACGAAGAAGACCCCTTGGACTATGACGTGATAATCATAGACGAAACCTCGATGGTGGATATTTTTCTGTTGAAATCGCTGCTCCGGGCCGTGCGTTCCGGCACGAAACTTGTGTTCATAGGCGACTCGGACCAGCTTCCCTCAGTGGGTCCCGGCAATGTGCTGGGAGATATCATCCGCGCGAATATATTCGCCATGGTCAGATTGGACAAGATATTCCGGCAGTCCGGCGAGAGCCTCATCGTGGCCAACGCGCACAAAATAAATTCGGGCGCCATGCCGGTTCTGGATTCGAAAGACAAGGATTTTTTCTTCATCGAACGCTCCAGCCCCGAGGCGATAGCCAAAACCGTCGCGGAGCTGTGCAAGAGCCGGCTCCCGGCAAAATACGGGGATGATATCGCGGACAAAATACAAGTGCTCACCCCCTCCAAAAAGGGCGTCGCGGGCACGCACAGCCTCAACGCTCTGCTCCAGAGCGAGCTCAATCCCGCCGATTTCGGCAAACGCGAAAAAAAGGGCGTCACAATCTGTTTCAGGGAACAGGACAAGGTGATGCAGATACGAAACAACTACACCATCGAATGGACGCAAAAAGACGGCTCCTCCGGCATAGGCATATACAACGGGGACATAGGCACGATAAAGACGATAGACAACTATAACGAGTTTGTGACCATCGAGTTCGACGACGAAAGATTGGTCGAGTACGATTTTTTGACGCTCGACGAAGTAACCCACGCCTTCGCAATAACGATACACAAATCCCAGGGGAGCGAATACCCGGTTATAATTCTGCCGATTTCCAAGGAAGTCCAAAGGCTTCACACCCGAAACCTTCTGTACACCGCGGTAACCAGGGCGCAAAAAATGGTCATAGTGATTGCCGAACCCGACACCATAGAATATATGGTGCAAAACAACCAGCATACAATAAGATATTCCGGGTTGTCGGACATATTGACGGAAGACTTTGACGAATACCGCAAAAAGGAAAAAAAGTGAAAAGATTGTTTGAAAAGCTTTTGAATATAATATTTCCGGTCAAGTGCGCGTGCTGCCAAATCGTTTCAAAAAACGCCGACAGCGAGGACATACTGTGCCCAAAGTGCAAAAAGATCATCGGCGAGACAGCCGGCTATGACTGCATGCAATGCAAAAATCCGCCGCATCTGTGCCGCTGCAAAAAGGTCGAAAACATATCCTCGGTGATGTTCGCGTATTTTTACTCCGGCGAAAAATTAAAGCGGGCGGTATACAAGCTGAAACGGGCGAATTTATACTATATTAACGAATTTTTCGCAAAAGGTATGTATAATTCTTTAAAATCGAGTGATATAATCGAAAAGGAAGGCATCGATTTTATCACAAATACCCCCAGAATGAGAAAATCCCTGAAATTTTACGGATATAACCAGAGCGAGGCGCTCGCCAGGCTCATATCAAAGTATGCGGGCATACCCTACAGGCGCTCGCTCGAGGCTTTGCGGTCGTACAATACCGAACAAAAGACCTTGAATAAAACCCGGCGCGGCCAAAACGTGAAAAACAAATTCAAAGCAGTAAAAAATATGACAAAACCCGGCGGCGCCGCCGGCAAAAATATACTCATAGTCGACGATGTGGTGACTACGGGCTCGACATTGTCCGAATGCGCGAAAATTTTAAAAGCACACGGGGCGAAAAATATTTACGCGCTCTGCGCGGCTTCCGTAATATCATAAACATCTGTTTGGGAGAGAATTTAAAGTATATGGGAAAAGATATAGGCATAGACCTCGGGACAGCCTCGGTGCTCGTCTATGTGAAGGGAAAGGGCATCATATTCAAGGAACCTTCGGTGGTCGCCATGGATAAAAGCACAGGCAAAATTTTAAAAGTGGGACGGGAGGCGCAGCTGATGCTGGGCCGCACGCCCACGAATATAATGGCCATACGGCCGCTTCGGGAAGGCGTCATAAACGATTACGGCGTAACGCTGAAGATGCTCCAGCATTTTATCCGCCGCGCCTGCGGCAATCTTCTCTTCAAGCCCCGCGTGATGATATGCGTCCCCAGCGGAATAACCGAAGTGGAGGAACGGGCGGTGGTCGACGCGGCCACGCAGGCCGGGGCGAAAAAGACCTACCTCATCGAGGAGCCGCTCGCCGCGGCGATCGGCGCCGGTATCGACATCCACCGGCCAAACGGGAACATGGTCATCGATATAGGCGGCGGAACCACGGATGTGGCCGTGATATCGCTGGGCGCCGTCGTCACGTCCAAATCCATAAAAGTGGCGGGCGACAAATTCGACGAGGCGATAATAAAGAACATCAAGCGCAAGTACAACTTAGTCATCGGCGAGCGCACCGCGGAAGATATAAAAATGAAGATCGGCTGCGTCTGGCCCAGGGAGGAGACAAAGATCATGTCGGTCAAGGGCAGGTGCACCATAGAGGGGCTTCCCAAAGTGTTACAGATCAATTCGAGCGAAATCGAGGAGGCGATGCAGGAACCCGCGGCGAGCATAACCGAAATTGTGCGCATGGTGCTCGAGAACACCCCGCCCGAGCTCGTGGGCGATATTTCCACCAACGGGATAGTGATGACGGGAGGCGGGAGCCTCATCTACGGATTTGACAAGCTTTTGGCGAGCATAACCGGGATAAACGCCTGGGTGGCTGAAGACCCGATATCGTGCGTGGCGATCGGCACCGGAAGGTCGCTGGAAGACAAATATATAAAATATCTGCCCGAGGGAGTGATCAACATATCCCGAAACAGGCAGCAATGATGAAAACCCGGCGGAATTTTTCCCGTATAATGGCCGTATTTCAGCGACATTCACAATATTTTAAAAAATACGTAAAAAATAAAAAAATTTTTCATTTTCCTATTGACATTTTTGAAAACATAGTATATAATAGTCTCATTAGGTGTTTGAAGAAGCAAAAACGGCTTCTTTTACATAAAAAATAACATTAAAAAACAGGAGGTTCCCCAAATGAAAAAACACGCAAAAATTTTATCTCTGTTTATAGCGCTCTTCATGCTCTTTGCACTCGCTCTCCCTGCCTCGGCTTATATAACCAGCCAGCCCGTCGGCGGCGGCGCTTGTTCCACGCCCGGTGTCCCTTGGGATCCGTGTCCCGATGAATGGCAAATCTCGAGGATATACCACTGGGTGGTCCGCGGTGAAACGTTGGGTGAAATAGCGGATGCCTACGGCACAGTACCCTATATGATTATAGAAAACAACTGGAATTACTTCAATGACCTCTGGCTCCGCGACATAACCCGTTGGACCGACCGTGAAAAACCCTATGATTGGGATTTCTATGCCATGCACCTTGAAAACGGCGTCAGGCTGTTCATCTATGACTTGCTTACAGTCAAGCACTATGTGGTCCGCGGAGACACGCTCAACGACCTCGCCGGAGAATTCAGCCTTTGGGGCGGTACGCTCGCTCTCTATGACGACGCAGGGTTGGAAATATTCAGGATGAAAACCACCGTAGACTCCGTCAAAAATGAGAACGCGGACTGGTTCAGAAATTTGGATCTGCTGAACACCACGCACGCCGCAAATGTTCCCTTGATGGAAAGCAACAATATCTTTGCCTATTACCGGGGCCTTGTGATTGACGGATATTCGAGCCGCTGGGACGGTTGGACCTTGAGTGGTTCACCGCTGTACATTTCCGTTCCGGTACAGGTAGGCTATTGCGTATACAACACAGTACCTCCCGGCGCTTACCCTCACCCCAGGATCCGTATGGGCCTCAGCGCGAATACCCTCTATAACAGGACTGATACTTTCAAAGTCAACGCCAGCGAAGACAGGATAACGGCGACCACCGGTGAAGGCGCGTTTGTTCCGCTGATACCCGCGCAGAGAATCTACGCCAACACCACTCCTGTGGAAAACCCCGTAGCGCAATACAATATAGGATGGACAAGAAATCTCGCCGAACCGAATTTCGCTTTCGACCATATGGGAGTGGATTGGTTCAGGAACCTGAAGATGGACTTTGAAGATGGTTGGTATGTGTACGGAACAGATCCGGATCTGCCTATACTGCGTAACTTCGGCGAAGTGTCGCCTTGGGAAGGATACCCGTCCTGGTCCGGCAACTGGACCTACAGCAGCTGGTCTACTGAAAACGTTTG
>WQXD01000184.1 GCA_009785015.1 Oscillospiraceae bacterium
ACCACGGCCCGGGTCCCCAGCATTTTCGCCACGTCGTACAAAAAAATGCGGATGGGCGCGCCCACTCCCGTGAGTACAAAATCGGTTGTGAACGAATTAGAAACCAGATTTCCGGCGGGATCGTTTTTGGCCGTTTCGTAGCTTTCGTTTACAAAGCGCGCTACTTCCCGGCTCATTTTGTTTTTCATATAATAATCGTCCCTGTTTTCCAGCAAAGCACCGACTATGTTCACATAGAGGCGCCTCTTTATTTCGTCGTAAACCAGATCGCAGAATTTTTCGACTGTCATATTCAAATTGGAAGCCGCATACTGTATACCCAGCATCGAAGCTTTCGCCGAAAATCTGTTGAAGTCGCCTTTTACGTGCATGACGTCCGTGGGCGTGAGCCCGCATACCTGAACTGCCCCTTCTTTGACCAACCGCGAAACGTCGAGCGTGTAGAGGTCGCGCCCGGGCATTTGTTCGGCGGCCTCGGATAGCGACAGGGGCCCCCCGCGCAAATTTTCGCAGAATAATTTTTCTTCTTCGGTATATCTCGCGTTTTTTGCTATATCCCTGAGCAGCATATAGTGCTCGTGCAGATATTTTGTGTGCTTTTTTTTGCTTTGGAGCAAATGTTCCAGATTTTTTGTTATGCGCGGATATTTTTCCGCCGCGACGCACAACGGAACCACCCTGTAATCTTCCAAAAACAACTTTTGGTCAGTGTAATGGATCGCCGTATCCCCCCCCAGCCCGAATGTTTTGATATAGAGGCCGTCCACGAAAGTTTTCCATTTGCCCACCGAAACCCCTCCGTCCACCTTGTGGGGCATGCCTTTGGTTATGAGCGCTATATCGGTGGTTGTCCCGCCCATATCCACCACTACGCTGTTTTCCGTTTCGGCGAGGCTCGCACTTCCCAGAACGCTCGCCGCAGGCCCGCACAGCAGCGTTTCGACGGGGCGGACATGGGCGAACTGCTCCGACATCAGGCTGCCGTCGCTGCGGACAATCACCACGGGCGCGCTTATGCCCCGCTTTTCCATCGCGGTTTTGATGGCGTCCATAAATATCCGTATGACAAAAAACAGCCGCGCGTTGAGTAGCGTGCTCGCCCCGCGCTGCAGGCAGTTCAATTCGTTGAACAATTCATGCCCGCAGACCACCGGGATTTTATCCTCGAAAACCCGCGAAAACAATTCCTTGCCCTTTTTTTCCACGGCCGCGCTGTTTTTTATGGCGTTTGTCTCGACAATCCCCGCGCCGTCCAAACCGTCGAATTCTTTTTTAACGCAGGAACAAAACAGTTCCCAATCCGGTTCGCGTTCGATCGCGCCTGAAAATTTTGTATAGCTTTCCTGTATATACATTTCGTCTGAAAGCGGAAGTCCGTATTCCGCCCCGTATTTGTCGATTATTTTGCGGTCTCCGCCGAAAAATATCAATTTCGCGCTGCCGCCCTTGTCTTCGACGCAGGCGTTTGTGGCGAGTGTCGTCGAGAGCGCGATGAGTTTGGCCGTTTGCACCAAATCCGCGGGGAGCGCGTCAAGCGCTTCCAAAATGCCGATGGACAAATCCTCTTTTGTGGTGAGCGCTTTTGAAGCGCCCAATATCTTTTTGTTTTCAAAGTCGTAAATCACGGCGTCGGTATATGTCCCGCCTGTGTCTATTCCGATTCCTGTTTTGATAAAAATCACCTCACGGTTGTTTTTTCTTTAATTTTACAATATATTTCGGGCGGTTTCAAGCTGTTTTTGTGAATTTTTTAAAATATCCCCATAAAATTTAAAAAAGGTATTGACAAACCGTTTAAAAAATGATATTATATATCCGCAGCCATAATAACGCGGGTGTAGTTCAATGGTAGAATGCCAGCCTTCCAAGCTGGCCGTGTGGGTCCGATTCCCATCACCCGCTCCATGATAAACCCTCGTAAAATCGGGATAAAATCCAAATACGAGGGTATTTTATTTTAGAAAAAGTCGCATTTTTGTTAAACTTTGACTGCCTTATTAATGTAAAAAATGATGGGAAATTTTTAGATAAAAAAATGGAGGTGAAAAAATGGCAACAGAAACGTTTTTCAAGACGATATACATAGACGAAGCCGCCGCCGATCGATTGATCGCCGAGATGGAAAAGCCGCGAGAGCCGTATGTGCCAAAGAGAAGCGCGGCAGAAGTCGAAAGGAGCGGGCAGGAATGGTTGAAAAGGTTAGCCTCAAAGGATAGTCGGAGGCCGTATCGTTTTTTTGGAGTGCGGTAACAACGAAAAAGTGGTAAAATTTTATCAGGACAATGGGTTTGCATATCTGCAGAACAGCGAAGACGGTAAATATTTGCAAATGATAAAATTTTTGTAAAATAAAAAATCCCGGCCTTGGCGTGGTAAAACTCAATAATGAAAAATTTTTATATAAAAAAGCGGAAAATATTTCCCGCTTTTTTTGTTTTTTTATTGAATTTTTTATTTATTTTTGATATAATAATTAGGATAGCACTGAATTGGAAATAAGGATGGAAAGTTTGAGGGAATGAATCAAATGTCTAAACAAACAGCAAACACAAAACCAACCATAGTATACCGGAGGGTATAACTTATATCGGCATGAATACGTTTTTTGATTGCGTAAAAATTAAAAAAGTACAGTTTCCCAAAAGCGCAAGTGTTATTCGAAAAGATGTTAAGTGGGAAGAACGGACAAAAACGGTCAAATTGACGAATGGGAATGCTGATAAGGAAGCCGTTAGAAAGGAATTTACTTCAATAAATAGTCGTTTTATTACAGTCGTCGATCGTAGTTATTTTGTGCAATCGGCAATTAACACAATGAATAACGTATGGGAATATTGCCGTGATTTTTATTTTGATTATCCTCCGCCAAGGCAAAAACTATATGATGCTACGATGAATATGTTAGGGTATTTTTCAAATTCAATAAAAGCACTGGACGAAGATTTGGCAATTATAGACCAAAACATAGAAAAGGTTAATGCAATATTTAAATCGGCATTTAAAACAGAATACAATGAATTAATAACGTGCAGAGATGGTTTATACGAAATATCGCAAAAAATGAAACGTTTTTATGTAAAAGCCTATGACAATATAAATGAAGAAGTAATATATAGCGTAAGGGAACAAAATTTATATGATATGTTGGATTTGAGCGTCGAAGTTAGCGCGATTATCAGTGATGTTCATGTAATTGCCTATAACAGATTGGTATCGTACTTTGTTGAAATGTTAAATTAATGTTATTTCCGCAACAAACAAAAAAAGACCCGCCGTAGCGTGGCAAGCAAGCCAAAAGTAAAGGAGAAAAAGAAATGAACTCGATCATAATGAACTTTGACGATAGCGTCGATATAAACGCGGCGTATGTGAACCTCAAAAAACTATATCCTACCGTTAAAATGGCTAAAGCCGTTGTTGACTTGGAAGAAGCCGAAGACGAGTACCTGCTTGCGCTCGCGGAAGAACGCTTGGAGAATGATACAGGCGTTAGATATACGCGCGAGGATATTATGCTGAAATTTGGCATAACCGAAGAGGACTTAGAAAATACGGGGGATGTAGAGCTTGAATACGAAATATAATTATAAGTATTCGCCCGAAGCCGAAAAAGATTTAGAAAATTTTGGCAAACATCAAATAGAACAAATAACCAGAGCTCTTGATAAGGTCTGCCAAAACCCGCTTCCCCAAAATGAGGGCGGTTACGGAAAGCCCTTGGGCAACAAGCGGGGCAGGAACCTGACCGGGCTGTGCAAGATCGTACTGATGAAACTGGGCATCCGGGTCGTCTACGAGCTGATCCGCACCGAAACTACCATGGTGGTTGTCGTGGTCGCCGCCCGGGCCGACGAGGAAGTGTACGATATCGCCGCCGTTCGCACCGGCAGGGGTAAAAAATAAAAAAATCCCCACGGTAGCGGGACAGAGGAAAAAATGAAGGAGAAAAAGGGATGGTCAAATCAATGATTACGCCGAAAGAATTTAGAGTCGTCGTTCGGCCCTGCACTGATACGACAGGATACTGGGCTACGTGCGAAATGCCAGACGGCGGCTGTACCACCCAAGGCGAAACGATGCAGGAGATACAGAAGAACATAATGGAATCGGTGAGCTATTATCTCGAGGATTACCCGGAAATTGCCAATTACTATTTGAGGTTAGAGGTGCAGGATGCCAGTAATACCGATCATCAAGGCTAAAGACTATATGAGACTTGTGTGCAAATAAGGGTTCATTCACCGGTATACTGAGGCAGCTCGGTATCGATCTCGGCGGCTTTTTGGATTTCATAAAAAATTAGCAAAAAACGTGAGCTTAAATCCAAAAATCAATGATACCATTGTTTTTGCGACTTATACAATCGGGCATATTCGCCGCCTGCCGTCAGCAATTCCATGTGGTTTCCCTGCTCAACCAGTTTGCCGTGCTTCATCACTAAAATCCTGTCTGCAAGTTTCACCGAGCCGAGACGGTGAGTGACGATGATGGCGGTTTTATCTTTGGAAATTTCCGCGAAACGATTGTATATTTTTGTTTCTTCGATCGGGTCGATAGCCGCCGTGGGTTCGTCAAGCACAATAAACCGATGAGCGCGGAAGAAACTGCGCGCGATTGCCACGCGCTGCCATTCTCCGCCGGACAAATCCACCCCGTCAAATTCTCTTGAGAGCATTGTATCATATCCGTTTGTAAAACTGCTGTCGTTCTTGTCAATTCCCGCATGGGTGATTATCTCATCCAGCGCGGCTTCGCTTTTTGTATTGCCGGCGTCGCTGATACCGACATTTTCGCGCAGGGTCATTTGATACCGCTGATACTTTTGGAACACGGCGGAAATATTTTTGAACAGCGAGTGTGCGGATATTGTTTTTGTATTTGTTTCGCCATATAATATATCGCCCTCGTCCGGCAGATACAAGCCGGTAATCAAGCGCACCAACGTGGTCTTGCCCGAACCGTTTTCACCTACGACAGCTATTGTTTCGCCGTTTTTAATGGTCAATGATACATCGTCAACCGCTTTTTGTCCGGCGCCCGGATAAGAAAAAGATACGCCGTTCAATGTGACGCCGGTGTCCGCGGGCAATTCAATATCCGTTCCGCTGCGTTCCGGCATTTGTATAAAACGTATGTAGTTTTGAACCCTGCCAAAATTACCGGCCAAAAGGCGTACGCGCTCAAACAAGCCCTTCATCATTTCAAACATCTGGTCAACCGAAGCGAATACTGCTGCAAAAGCGCCGACGCCTATTTCGCCTTTCATCAGCGAATCAAACAATAACAGCAGGATACCTATATAGCCGCCAAGCGATAAAACCTGCATACCCGATTCGGCCAAATCGGATTTTACGGAGGCTCGGAATTTCAATTTATTCAACTGCGTCAAGGTATCGGCATACAATTTTCGAAAATACGAAAACGCGCCCAAGATCCGCGTTTCTTTGAAATATTCACGTCCGGTCATACAACTTTCATAATAATCAAATTCCCTGCGCACTGGCGCGGCCCTGTCCTCGGCTTTTGAAAAAACCTTTGCCCGAAGAAAATGCGTTACAAACGTAGGCGCAAAAACAAGCGCAAGCAAAACCAACAGAAGAGGCTTGATATGAAACAGATAAATCGCCATAACGAGATAATATGAGGAAGTACACAGCATAAATAATATAGTTCCCGCAAACGAAGAAGCGTCGTCCTGCCCCTGAACCGCTTTGTTGATGTCGTCCAATATTCGAGTGTCCTCAAAACATACCGGCGCGATTTTACTCATTTTTTTATGCAGGCCAAGCGACAATACCCCTTCAATTTTCCCCCAATAGCAAAAGGAAATAAAATTGGCCGCGCCGTTAATCGCCTGTTTTGCAATGTGAGCCAAAGCCAAAAAAAACAGTCCCAAAATTACGGCTGCCAATTCTGTTTTGCCTGCCGCGCAATCAACTGCTTTGTCGAACAGGTTTTGCGCTATAGGCGCGATAATGCCGTATGAAATCCCCTGTGCGACAAAGGCGGTATTCCGCAAATGAAACAACGGCTGTGAAGCGCGGGCGATTAGGGGGAGCATGATAAAAAATGCTTGAAAAACATTGACTTTTTTCACCCATACCACCCCCGCTGCGCCTCGAACATTTCGGCGTAAACACCGTTTTTTTCCATGAGTTTCCCATGCGTGCCCTGTTCGATTGCATGACCGTCGGCGATAACGAAAATTTCGTCGGCAAGGCGGGCCGCCCCCAGTCGGTGCGTAATAAAAATCGTGGATTTGCCTTTGGCGATCCTCCCGAATAATTCGTACATTTCACTTTCGGCAACCGGATCAAGGGCGGCGGCGGGTTCGTCCAAAATATGCACCGGAGCGCGGCTCACAAGAGTTCTGGCGATAGCCACACGCTGCCATTCTCCTCCCGACAAATCGACGCCTTTCTCCTTTATCCTTCCTAATGGCGTATCCAATCCGTCCGGCAGTTTTGATACCGCTTCATCAAGTCCGAGATTAAAGGCCGCGACAGTTACATTTTCTTCGGAGACGGCTTGTACATTTCCGATACCTATACTGTATTTCACAGGTATCTGATATTTCGCAAAGTCCTGATACACAATCGAAAACAACGACTTCAATTCAGCTTGCGTGAAGTCGCGGAGATTCTTTTTGCCGATGATAATATCCCCTGTGTAATTGTCATACAAGCCGGTCAAAAGTTTTGTAATCGTAGTCTTTCCCGCCCCGTTGACGCCGACAAAAGCGTAGTGTTTACGGGCGGACAACGTGAGGCTGAGATTTTTCAAAACCATCGATTCCGTGCCGGGATATGAAAAAGATACGTCCCGAAACTCAATACGCTCCGGCGGAGATATATCAGAAGCGGGCAAATCTGTTGCCCCCGGTGTTTCGGAGAGTTTGCCAAAAGCGGTTAAATCCCTCAAATATTCACGGTTGTTGGCAAGCTCGCTTGTAATATGGGTGAGTTCCCATGACATCATCTGCGCCAATCCGAATGTGGCCGTCACAAATCCCATAAACATACCGACGCTGATATCGCCCGACCCCAACGGGGCAATCAGTACGCCCGATATCAAAACGGAAATCAATACCGTAATCAAACTGGCGCTTTTCATTTTGATGAAACGGTTGCGCTGCGCTTTGAGATTTATTTTATACGCGGCTGTATATTTTTCATAATACCGCTTGTTGAGTTCATCCGAATAACAAAACAATGTCCGTTCTTCCACATTATCCCGTTCGGTCAAAACGCTTTGAAGATACCCGGCCCGCCGAGTATGCTTTGCCGCTTCTTTTGAGGCTTCGTAGTTTGCTTTGCCGCTTCTGACGGCCAGATAAAACAATGGAACCGAAAAGGCGAGTATAGCCAGCGCCGC
>WQXD01000185.1 GCA_009785015.1 Oscillospiraceae bacterium
CTGCCCTGATATATCGGGTATGCGAACGAACCGTTACCTGCTGCAGTCAGTCTTGATATATAATCCGCAAGGACCTCGTCCAGAACTCCGCCTTCGCCTACGCTTTCCAATCCCGAAAGCATTGTGTAACCGTCTCCGCCCGCGATTTCAAAATCATTTGACGCGAGAATGATTTTTCTTGTATTCTCGGTTCTGTCAAGCGAAACCGTTTCTCCGTCCAGATATATTGCCGTCACTCTGCTTCCTGCCGTCGCATTAGGGTCAAACTCAAATCTCATGCCTGCTATTTGCGGGAAACGTCCGTCAAGCCCGATGATTTTCCCTGTATCGTCTTGTTCGGTGATTCTGCTTACACCATTTTCAAGAGCTTCAAACAATATTTTCGGGGTTACGATTTTATACGCGAGACTGTTTCCGAAAGGCAATACGCTGATAACGTCACCTACAGTAATTTCCCCTGCGTATATCGTTATGCGTATGCCGCCGCCGTTTTGAAGAGCCACAACAGCCATATTATTATACTGCGATTTGCCCGATACATACTCTTTTGCCGCGTCAAGCATAGAATCTGCGATCAGATTTCCTAAATTTGTTTCAAATGCTCTTGCCTCGTTTATGCCGTTTACCGTACCGCCCCAAAGAGTGGTCGACGTTTTTCCGACTACCGGATCAAGCAGAACGCTTTGTGCGGCTATCATTTCGTTATATCTGTCAGTTATCGATTTATACGGAGTAAGTTTAGCGTCCACAGTCGGTATCCTCGATCTGTTTATATTTATTATATCTTTGCTTTCGCTAAAAGTAATTTCTATTTTACCCAAAGCCGAACCGCCGTTTTCTGCCTGAGCTATATAAATTCCGTCGACGATTTTATCAAAATTAGAATGGCTGTGCCCGTCGATTATTATATCGAGTCCCGAATCTTTAAGAGCGGTTGCGACTGCTTCGCTTGTGACATCGCTTGACGGGTCGATTCCAAGGTGCATGATGCCGACTATCATATCTGCGCCTGCTGTTTTGAGAGCGTCGATTTGCGCAAGCGATATTGTTTTTATATCGTTTATATTAGTTCCAAAAGTAATTCCGGCTATTCCGTCGGGATTTGTCTTAGTTGCCGTTTCAGGTGTTGTGATTCCGAAGAAACCAACCTTTATTTCGTTTACTTCTTTGATGAACCATGCGCCGTTGTTTGTTTCTGTTTCAAGAACAGGCTTGCCGTCTTTGACTGAGTTAGCCGAAAGAATCGGGAAATCCGCGAAATTCGCGTTTTCGATTAACTGTTCTAATCCATAGTCAAATTCGTGATTGCCCGCCGCCATAACGTCATATCCCGCCATATTCATGAGTTCAATAACATCTTTGCCTTTTGTCAGCGTTGCGAACGAATTGCCTTGTGTAGCGTCGCCAGCGTCAACGAGCAAAGAATTTGGAGCCTGCTTTCTGAGAGCCGCTATTTTATCCATACCAAATACCGAGCCTCCCACGTTTCCGTGTAAATCGTTGGTGTGGAATATCGTCAGGGTTTTTGTCATAGGATTTGCGGTTGCGTTTGTTTTTGCTACGGTAAATTCATCAATAGGAATATCTAAATCGTCTATATTATATGTTGCGAAAGTGACAGTATTATTTGTAACCGTTATTGATGTAAATTCGGGTTTTTTAGCCTGTAAATATACCGCGTTGGAAAGCGGAAGTTTACCTTTTACATATTCCGCGCTTCCGGTCGTTCCGTCTGCAAGATACGGATAATATAGATTATCTTTTACGTATAAATTCACATTACCGCCGAATTCACCGTCAAATAAATCGTAATATTTCAAGCCGCTTGCGGTTGTTATTGTAACATAAATCGTTCCGTTGGGGTCTGTGATTGACGGACCGTTTTGATTATCGTCGTGTCTGCCGTTCTTCATCGGATAGCTTCTTGCGTAAACATGGTCATGCCCCGCAAGAACAAAATCCACGCCGTATGTATCCATAAGCTGCTCGAAACCGGCTTCGACATAATATTGAATATCTCTGTCAGCCAAGTGGTCTGCGACGCTTGCAGTTGATTTGTGGTGCTGTACGAATAACCATGTGTAATTGGGATTTGCGGTTATGGCGGTTTTTATTGTTTTATCGAATCTGTCGATAATTGTTTTAGCCGCAAGTGTGCTTGTGGGATACGCGGAATCGTTTAGAACTACGAAAAGCGCATTGTTGTATGTGTAGAAATAATTTCCGGCAGATTCCATTTCTGCGTATTGAGTATTACCCGAATTGCTGTAATCTGCGCCCATAAGCGGCGTAAACGACTGCTCATTGGGAATATTATAGTGGTATATGAACGGATAATGCCTGTCGTGATTTCCTACTGCGGGAGCAAACGGTAGATTTCTCAACGCGTCGGGGGCGAAGAAATTAAAATATTCAGCTTCGCTTCCGTTGGCAGTTAAATCAACCTGATCGCCTACGCCCGTTATAAAATTAATGTGGGGTATTTTAGTCGTTATAGCGTTGACTGTATCTTTCCAGCCCTGCGCCGTCGTAGCCGGATTGCTGAAGTAATTGCTTGTGGAATCTTGACCGCCGATTGTCAGCTGCGGGTCGCCTACTGCCGCAAATGTGAATGTCCCTGTACCGGGAGTTTTATATGTATAACTTTCGCTGTAATTTACCTCGTCGTTTGATACTCTGTAATAATATGTCGTATTTGCTGTAAGTCCAGTGACCGTCGCCTTATGATATGCTCTGGTTGCCGTTGCGTCGTCTGCTATGCCGGTTACTGTAATCGTATTGTTATTCTCAAAAGTGCTGCTTGTCGAAAATTGTACAGATGTTTTCATGAAAGAATCGTCAGAATACCATGTTAGATTTATTTCCGACGTGTCTGAACCGGGCGTGAGCGTGAGCGTTTCGGGTATAAAGCCGTCATCAGTTTTTATTATTTCAAAATCAACGCTGTCGCCGCCGGTTGTTTTAATCGGATAAATATTTTTATCTTTTTTATCGTTGAAATCAACATAAACAGATTCGACTGATATTTTCTCATCTGATACCGTAATAATACTGTAAGAGGGGTTGTTCACGATTGCCGTTACATCCACATATTTTCCGCTTCCGGGTGTGTTGTCTTGTTTGAATCCCGAACCGCCGGATTCAAGCGAATAAATTCCGGGAGAATCAGGATCATCGTCATCTGAATTACCGTAACAGCGTATGTAAACATGATCGTGGCCGTGTAAAATCAAATCTGCGCTGTAATCAATCAGAATATCCACATAATCGTAGTAGAGGTCAACTTTTGCGCCGCCCATGCCGAACGGTCCTCTGTGTAAAGCCACGATTGTCCATTTTTGATTATTATTTTTGAGGTCGTCGTCAAGCCAGTTTCTTATTGCGGCTTTGCCTTCGTCAGTTTTACATTCGGAATTGAGTATCACAAAATGCGCGCTGCCGTAATTGAATGAATAGACTGTGCCGGGGGTGACATCGTTATGCACGAGAGCGTTGGGAACTGTGAAGTGCTGACGGAACATATCCGCGTCATAATTGGCAGTTTGCTCATGGTTGCCTACCGCAGGGACGAAAGCGTAATTGCCGAATACTTCCTGCGCATATTTGAAAAACCATCGCCATTGGTCCGCGTCGTTTCTTGTATCAATGAGATCGCCTGTTTCAAGCAGGAAAGAAACGTCGGAATATTCTTCTACTATTTTCGAGACTGCCGGACCCCAGTAATCCCTGTACTGGCTTTCATCAACTCCCTGTGTGTCCGATACATGAACAAAACTGAAAGTGCCGCCGTCGTCTGTCTTGAAAGAATAAATTTTGTTATCATAAGTTATACCATCGCCCGCAACGCTGTAATAATATGTAGTTCCTGCGGTGAGTCCTGTCAGGCTTACTACTAATTTTACGGTACTGTCCGCATTTGCTGACAGAGTTGCGTTTATTTCAGATGAGCCTGTCAAGTCACTGGCCGTGCCGTACTTGATTTTGCCTGCCGTTGTTCCCGATGGCATTTGCCAAGTAATTAAACGGGTGGTTTTGCTGTCAGTTCCAACTATATTTGTCAAACTGTTGGGTTTGACTGCATCCAAAACAGTAGTGACTTCGGGTGGAGGCATTGGAGCCTGAGAATTTACTCCGCTTTGATATGTAGCCCAAACTCCGTCAGCCTGTGCGCGCGGTCTCGCCCAAGCCAGCTGAGCCAGAGATATTACGTTATATCCAATAATTAAAGTATCCGCTTCTGCATATGGCGGAGAAACATCGTCTTCGGTAGCATTGTGGTCTGTATCAATGAAATCAACGCGGCGTATGGATTTTTGCTTGGACTGTGAGCCTGTATAATTTCCTTCATAAGCGAAAATATTACCGTTATAGCTGTCGTTGCCGCCTACGCCGAGCATATCGACATAACATTCTATAGCGGGTTCGCCTGTTGAGTTGTCAAATGGATTTTCGTCTTTATTTAGATCAACATCTCCTGCAATCAAGACAAATACGCCGCCCTTGTTAATAGCGTATTGATCCCAATCCTGATCCGCAGACCCGATTCCGTCTATATCACCGCTTTTGCCGGCTTTTGTATCGTTATATAAATTAAGCCTGAGATAAGCCGAAGTAGCGGTTGTCTCTTTCATGCGTACAAGAAACGAAGTATGGGCTTTTATTGTACCGGAAAGTTCAAGTTTTGCCCAGTCTCCTCTTTGCTGTCCGTCGTCGGCATATTCGCCGTTATGTCCGTAATGCAGCGTCCAACCGTCGAGGTCAATATCTTTGTCAGTCGGGTTGTATAATTCGCAGAAGCTGTGAGAAACCGGAACGGTATTATCGAGAGTGTATCCAACGGTATCAACCTTCTGGCCGCCGTATATTTGATTTATGATAATATGCGGCACAGTTACGTCATAATCTCCACTAATGTCATACGGTGTACCGTTTTGGTCTGCGGCAGGGGTGGTAACTGTGTCGTTTGGATTTCCTGTATTGCCTGTATCACCATCTGTAGAAGTTTCTTCGACATTGTTGGTAACGCTTGTGCCGATAAACGAGTAAAAAGATTTATCGGCTATTGTGAGGGTATATACTTCTTCAAATTCAGCGTCATCGGGAAGTGTGATTTCATAACTCATATTGTTTATTTTTGTTAGAGTGCATCCGTCAAGAATAATTGTGTCTTTCGTCACGGTTATATCGCCTATGACAAGTTCACCGTAACAAAACTTGTCGAACGATACTGAGATTTTATCCGGTGACGTGTTGGCGATTGTGTTTGTTACATCAATATCAATATTGTCATATTCCGGAACTACGGTTCCGTTTATTGCATCGCCTATAATTACGATGTCGTTGATTGATGTGTTGCCATTTTTACCTAAATTGTCAAGACCGTCAAAATATATTCTGAGATATACTTCATCTTCGTTTTCCATCAAGTCAGGAAGAATAAATTCATCGTAAGTTTGTTCCAGAGCTCCGTATGTGTCGTTGCTGATTCTGGGCGGATTTACTGCAGTGTCACTTATTGCTGTGAAACTGCCTGTCGAACCTATACGATAAGCAAGTTTAAATGCGTCCGGACCGCTGCCTGTGGATTTTTGTCTGCATGAAAATCTGATATTCTCATAATTTTCAGTTGAGAATTTGATCTCAAATGCCGAGGCATTGTCAATTCCGACAACGCTGGCGGGAATCCAGCCTGATGCGGTTGATGTTGCCGCGTTGTTGATAACGATAGGAGTCCTTCCTGTGCCGCCGATAGTTATTTGCGTGTCGTTATCCCATGCGGTTAAGTTTGATGCGTTTGCGTAAACTCCCGCATCGGCGTTGAATTGATTGCCTTCTTCAGCCGTGGCAGCAATAGTTCGGGTCAGTGACATAAGCAGAATATCAACATCAGGTTCAATATCTTCTGCGCTGACCGGAGTTAAATAAATAATAAATCCCAAAGATAACCATATTGCCAAAAACAATGATAATATGCGCGTACTTTTTTTCTTTTTCATTTTTTAATTTCTCCTTTTATTATTTTCAAGGCAAGTATATCATTTATTAAAACAAGAAACTATCAGATATATGAAAAAATTAGGTAAAACTTTAGCAAGCTATAGTAAATTTTTAGTAAAGAAAAAAGAACCCAAGCGGATTCAAAAATATGCTTCGGTTCTTTTACCACTATTTCATTATTATAACCTCAAAAAATGATCAACATTCTATATACGGATTTTATTTAATTATAGTACATTTTTATATAATATCAATTCTGACGTGTTTATACTTTCAAGCGTTATATTAATACCCGTGTTCACAAGTTCAAAACCGTTTATTAATACTTTCGCGTCAATATTTTTGAAAGTTATTTCGTAATTTTTGCTCATGTCTATGCCCCTGAGCCGCAGATTATAAGTATTTATGCCGGAATCGAGTTTAAATATCCCACAATACCACCTTGATTTGTCTTTCATGCCGTATTCGAGAACACAGAAAGAAGCCGGCTGAACCATGCCTATATACGGTGTGTGGTGATAAACCACCGCTCCGTTTTCAAGAACCGGACGGCAAAAACCTTTCGCAAGTTCCACATATTCGCGCGTCTTCTTAAAATATATGCTGTTTCTGTCGGCATCCTGCGCCCCGAACCCCACATATATGGGAAGCGCGAACAAAGTTACACGCAAATGCGTTTCTATATCCGCAAGCTGATGTGCATCTTGTATATGATTGTGATAATACACTATCGCTTCGGGAGGCAAAAACAACGTCATAGCGTTTATGCGGCGTTAGCTCTGTGGGGTGCTTACTCGCCTTATACAGACCGTAGGGGTGCTGGTGCGTAAATCTTTCGGGGAATTAAATATGTTCCGGGGAATTCTTTTCGTGATTTTTCTAAAACTCATTGTAAAAAATTATACGCTGTGTTATAATTATGGCAATAAATCAAGATTGAAAATAAGAAGAGAGAAAATATATATGGGTATTGCTTGAAACGGAGATGGATTAATTTATGAAAACAAAAGACATAGAGATTCTGCGCGATTTGGCGAAACAATTAATTGAAATAGCAAGTGATGAAAAGCAAAACGAAAAACGTAAGCTGTGGGGTGATTTCAACAGCCTGAAAACCCGTCAGGTTCCGGTATATATACTCGACCCGCAGGGAGTATGGCGAGAGATTTTCTCAGAAGCTGATTTTAAATGCGAAGACTGGTTTTTCAGGCATTATGAAAGCGTTATGCGGCTCTGGTTGTACCGCTCGACTTTCGGCGACGATTTCATACCCGAGCCGTGGATAACTGTAGGAGCTGACTACAAAG
>WQXD01000186.1 GCA_009785015.1 Oscillospiraceae bacterium
GTTTTTCGTCATTGCGAGTGTAGCGAAGCAATCCAGAAAGGCAAATATTTATGATACATCCATCTTTTTACTGGATTGCTTCGTCGCTTCGTTCCTCGCAATGACGGTTCTGGGACAGGTCTAATTGACAAACATGACCCTGTTTGCAAATTCCGTTTTGTCTTTCAAAACGGCGAACGCCTCGTTGCAGCGCTCAAGGGCGAATCTGTGGCTTATCATGTTTTCAAGCGGGAGCCGTCCGCCGGAGATCAGCGAGAGCACAATCTGCCATTCGTTTCTAAACGAGTTGAACATGCTGTTCCACGAGCCTTTCATGGAAAGCTGTTTTCTTAGGATATGCCAGTATGATTTCTGCGAGATTTTGACGTCGCCCCCGGGGTTGCCCATCAATACGACGTTTCCGAACGGTTTGACGGCTTCAAGCCCCGCCTCGAGCGCCGAAGAGGCCCCCGTGCCTTCGATGAAAACGTCGATTTTTTGCTTTTCGTATACTTCAAATCCGAGGCTTTTTGCGTAATCGAGTTTTCTTTTGTCTATATCCGTGAAATATACGCCCGCCGCGCCGTTTATCTTCGATATATAGCCCATAATGAGCCCTATGGCCCCCGCTCCGGTGATCAAAACGCCGTCCCCCGTCTTTATATCCCCGAGATAGACGCTGTGAAGGGCTACCGCTGCGGGCTCTGTCATGGCGAGCACGTCGTAAGCGATATTTGAATCGACATACAGGATGTTTTCGTTTTTTACAGCGAGATATTCGGCGAACCCGCCGTCCCTGCGCGAGCCGTAATAGTCGTAATTTTCGCAGCAGACATATTCGCCTATCTGGCACATCGCGCATTTTTTGCACGGCAGAAGCGGAAAAATCACCGCTTTTCTCCCCGTTTTCTCGTCGAGCCCGGCGAATTCGTGCCCGATTATGATCGGATAATGATACGCCCCCTTGTCAAACACCCTCGATACGTCGCTTCCGCATATCCCCGCCGCCATTATTTTTATCAATGTCTCGCCTTCTCCGGCGACGGGGCAGGGGACGTCGGAAAAGCGCAGATCGTTTACGGAGTACAGTACAGCCGCTTTCATTTTTAAATTTCCTCCCGTTTTTTGCTTTAATTTATCATAATATTATATCACGAAAACGAGCGCAAATCAATACAATTTTTTGAAATTTTCATACAAATAATCTTTTTAGCCAATCGATTTTTTCTAATGCGAAATTATTGATGTTAATGCGCATGACATTGTATTCATTATTTTCTCTTGCCTCGTCAAAATACAAATAGTCGCCAATAGGATAAAAAAAATAATTTCTCGAATCCAAGTCAAATACTTGGTTTATGGTTTCGTCATCCGATGAAATTCGATACAAATAACCGTTTGTCTGTACCCGAAAATATAAATATCCGCTTTTTTCAAACAAAATCCCTCCGTACTCATTTCCCGTGTTTATTTTTTTCGCACCGCTCCCGTCTTTGTTTGAACTGTATAAATCATAAGTATAAGGATTGTCGGTATTTGTATAATTTGTTTGCATATATACCTGATAAAAAATTTTTTCACCTGAAAGATATATTCTGCTTATTGTCGAGGCATATTTGCCGATAAACGTCGTATCTATTTTTTCAAAATCACCCTCATCATTGTCTTTTTTTTCTTTGGATATTTTATATACTTCATTACCCGACAGCACGTACAGATATTCGGTATCAAAACAAAAATCCCCCCATATGTTGCCGTAATAGGTCAATTTCAAGGTTTCGAGGCTTATCGCCCAGATTCCTCCCCAATATAATTTGCCGAGATATATTTCGTTGTCGTATATGATGTACTGGTCGATGTCGTAAAGGCCGAAAATATTCTCATCGATTTCAATCTTTGATATGTTTCCATCTTTTGGATCGATTCTGTAAAATCCTTTTGCTTTTGATTCCCGCTCCAAAAAATATATAAAGTCATCGTAGTAATAGATATTATTGATAAAAATAAAATCACATTTTTCGCCAGAAAAGATCATTTCCTTGTTGCTGCCGTCCTCGTTTATTTTGTATATGTTGCCGTTTTCGTCCAAAAAATAGATTATTTTGCGTTCTCTGTCGTATGTATATTTGTATGATGTATTTGGTTCAAGGACATACAAGACTTCGACATTGAAATATGTATGTTCTTCTGTTGTGGATTCATTTTCGTTTTTTTCTTCTGTTGGTGCAACTTCGCCGCACGAACAAAAAAAGACAAAAGCGAACAATAATATGTAGAGCAAACGTTTTTTCATACAAACAGCCTTTCATCAAACCACCAAACAACAAGCAAAATAACTTAATAACGTGAGTTCGACAAGAGAAATGGCGAAAAATGATGGGAAAATGGGGGTTATCTTAGCCTCACTTGCTAAAGGGAGGGGGACCGCCGCAGCGGTGGGAGGATTTGGAGCCTGATTCCGAAATGGTAATTTTACATGCGCAGCAATACAAAAAACATAACCCGAACCTCAAGCCAAAGGCCCGGTAATTTCATAATAAAGACGATAAAAAAGAAATATGTTTACAGTGTTATTTCATTCTTGACAGACCGCGGCAAATCAAATTTCGAATCCCCCCACCGCTGCGGCGGTCCCCCTCCCTTTAGCAAGGGAGGCTAAGAAAACCCCCGTATATTCGTCGTTTTCCCTTGATTTCCCCTCGAACTCACGTTAATACTTTGCTTGTTGTTTTTCGTTTATACTTTGATTAAGATCCCACTAATGCGCATCTAAATAGCAAATAAAACGATGGGAGGAGCTATAATCGAAATATATCGGAAGTCCAACAGAGCATGACGCGGCAAATGTGGAATTGTACAAATGTTCTCCGTTCTCTACCAAAATGTTCGCAAGTCCTGTATTCGGGCATCCATCATAGAATTCACATATAAACGAATCAGCAGGTATGCATTCGGCTATCAAAGAAACATCAAATTCATAGTCCAGTTCCAAACTTATTTTATTTTGCTCTATGTCAGTTCCAAGACCATACAAAACCAATGCGGCGTTAAACTCTTCAATTACACCTTCAGAACCAAATTGTTCCCACACGATCTCACGAAACTCCGTCAATTCCGCATACGAATATTTAACCTCAAAAAAGCGCACTTTGTCGCTTTCTTTCAGCCCGTTCGGCACAATATCCATATCGGTCACGAGAATGCACAAGCGTCGTGTACCATCTTCGTCCGATTTGAAATAAGCGCCAGCGTAATACTTTTCTTCGTCGATCGAATTGCGGAAATTGTAGTCTATGTTCAAAAGTTTTTGCTCCGGGTTTGTCGATGCATAATCATATTGAGCAGCGCCCAAAGGAATGGGAGTCTCATAATCAATTCGCGAGGTAGAGGCAACGGACGGCAACATTGCCGCAACCAAAAGAATAATTGCCGTGAACAATAGGAACGCTACTCTTTTTGTTTTCGAAATTTTCATAATTATCCTCTTTGCCATCATTTATACTTCTTTCAGCGCATTGACGAACAGTCGGTTTTTTTCGCGGGTCAAAACGGCGCATCTGTAATAGCCCGGGCCCAGCCCCGCGAAATTGGCGCAGTCCCTTATCACGATCCCCCTTTTTTTGAGTTCGCCGTACAGATCGATCTGCCGCGGGCAGTAAAAAAATATGAAATTCGCGTGCGCCGGATAAACCGTCATACCAGCGCGCCTAAGCTCTCCGGATATATATCCGCGTTCTTTTTTTACGTACTCGCGGGTATTTTTTATATACTCCCCCGCATATTCCAGCGCGGCGGCCCCCGCGGCCCCGGCCACGTTCGACACGGCCCAGTCCGGCCCGCAAAAGCGCATACGGGAAATCAAGGCCGTATCTCCGCATATCGCATATCCGAGCCTGAGCCCCGGCATTGCGAATATTTTCGTGAAGGCCTTCAATACAATGACATTTTTGCGGCTTTCTATCAGCGCCTTGGCCGAACAAGCGCGCGAATTTTCGGCAAAATCCAAAAAACACTCGTCGACAAGCAAAACCGAGCCGGCCGCTTCGCAGGCCGAAGCCATTTCTTCTAAAAGTCCCATATCCGTAAGATTCCCCGTTGGGTTATTCGGATTGCATATAAACACGATATCAGGCAGCGCGGAAAAAATGAGCTGCGCGATGTCTTTTTCGATATCGAAATTGTTTTCTTTTTTTCGCGTATAGTATATTATTTCCGCTCCCGCCGCCCTTCCGGCGCGCTCATAATCCGAAAAAGAGGGCGCGGCCACAAGCGCTTTTTTGGGTTTTACGGCATAACAGAGCCGGAATAAGATATCCGACGCGCCGGCCATGCAAAATATATTTGATTTGTCAGCGCTTTCAAACTCGGCAAGCTTTGCCTTCAGCAGGCGGCAGTCCGAATCCGGATACACATTTGAATTTTCAAGCGCTCTTTTCGCCGCCGAGACGGCTCCTTCGGGCATTCCGAGCGGATTTATACTCGCCGAAAAATCGGTCATATTTTCTTTTACGAGTCCGTTTTCGTCGTATATATCGCCGCCGTGCGTATATTCATACATAAAAATACAACACCAGCCTAATCAAAATTCCGCCAAAAAGCGCCGTCGCCGCAGTTGCGTACATCAGGCGGTTGGCTAAGCCTATATCCTCCCTCGTCACGGGCCGCAACGGGTCGCCGATCACGGGCTTTTTGACCAATACGCCCCGGTAATAAGCGTCGCCGGACAACAAAACCCCGAGCGCGCCCGCGCATACGGATTCGGTCTGCGCGGAATTGGGGCTTTTGTGGTTATATCTGTCGCGAAAAAATATTTTTACAGCCTGCCTTGCGTTCATGCGGCATACCGCCGAGGCGAAAATCATAAAAAGCGCGGCGATTCTCGAAGGTATGAAGTTGGCGGCGTCGTCCGCGCGCGCGGCGAATTTGCCGAACCAGGCGTATTTTTCGTCTTTGTAGCCTATCATGGAATCGAGCGTGCTGATTGCCTTGTAGGCAAGTCCCAGCGGGGCGCCCCCGATAAACAGATACATCATGGGCGCGATCACGCCGTCTGCGAGATTTTCCGCTATTGTCTCGACTGCCGCTTTTGATATTTGTTCCTCATTCAGGTCCTGCGTGTCGCGCCCCACTATATATGACAAATACAGCCGGGCCTTCCCGATGTCATTTTGCTCCAGCGCGCGGTAAACTTTCATACTCTCGTCCTTTAAGGCCTTTGCGGCGAGTATCTGATAACAGAGCCCGATTTCGGCGGCGAGCCCGAGCGCGAAATGCGCTTTATACAGCAAAAAAAGCAAGGCGTAAGAGGCGGTATATGCGCCCGCAATCAAAAACACCGAAAGAAGAGCCCCCAAAGCAAAAGCCGCCGCCCTGTGCCGCCCCTCTTTTCGCAGGCGAGAACCCGCAGAGATGATATTGCCCATTATGCGAACGGGATGAAAACTGTAGACGGGGTCGCCGAAAATACAGTCCAAAACAAACCCCGCGAGCACGACGCAGATAATTTTCATACTCCAAAGCTCTCCCATCTCTTCAGGGCGTCCCTCATATACTGCGCCACGTCGATTTCATAGACGTTTTTTAAGAGGCCGTCGGTTATCACTTCCCGCGTTTTGCCTTTGGCCTTTATCTCGCCGTTTTTCATGACCATGATATTGTCGGAAAGCCGCAGGGCGAGATTTATGTCGTGCAAAACGCCGACAACCGCCCGGTTTTTTTGCTTTGCCCAGGCTTTCAGGTATTCGATGAGCTCGATCTGGTATTTCAAGTCGAGATGGTTGGTGGGCTCGTCCAAGAGTATGATCTCCGGATCCTGCGCGAGCGTCCTCGCCAAAAATACCCGCTGGAGCTGGCCTCCGGAGAGCTGCGTTATCTTTTTGTCTTTGTCGCCGGTCAGATCCGCCGCCTCAAGGCAGCGCATAACGCAGGCTTTGTCCTCTTCGGAAGGCAGCCCCAAAAGCCGGTCTTTTATGTGCAGATAGCGCCCCATCATCACCGTTTCGAACACGCTGTAGGAAAAATATATCCCCGAACTCTGGGTCAGCATGGCTATTTTCAGCGAAATTTCCCTGTGTTTCATTTTTTTGACGGATTTGCCGCCGATTTTTACATCGCCCCGAAACGGCAGAAGGTTTGCCACCGTCTTTAACAGCGTCGTTTTGCCGCAGCCGTTGGGCCCGATTATCGAAAGGTTTTCGCTTTCTTTCAAATTCAGGGATATATTTTGTATGACGTCGGTCCCGTTATACCCGGCGCACACATTGTCGAGTGTCAGCATTTGTTTTTCCTCCCGAAATAAATATACGCGAAAAACGGCGCCCCGATTATCGCCGTCACCGCGCCGACAGGCAGCTCAAGCGGAGAGGCGACCGTCCTCGCCGCGAGGTCGCACACGACCATAAACGCGCCCCCGAACAGAACCGACATGGGGATGACATACCTGTGCGGCGACCCGAATATCCTGCGCACGATATGCGGGGCGACCAGATCCACAAAGCCGATAACCCCCACAAACGCTATCG
Organism: Oscillospiraceae bacterium; assembly: GCA_009785015.1. Next base: position 6,501 of record WQXD01000186.1, read on the forward strand.
CGCTGCCGGTGATCGCCGCGGAAAAAACGAGCAGTATCCATTTTACCCTTTTTAAGTTGACTCCCATCGTTTTCGCCTGGTCTTCCCCGAAAGTCATTATGTCGAGCTCGCGGTGAAAACGCGCTATAAACAGCGACCCCGCGACAATCACGGGAGCCAGAATGAACACCGTCGTCCAGTCCTTCATCGAAAAGCTGCCCATCTGCCAGAATATCAGCCTTTGCATATGTTCCCTCGAAAGCGCGGACAACAGCGTCGTCATGGCGTTGACAAACAGCGAAAACACCATGCCGACCAAAATCACGGTATTGTTTTCCATCTGGCTGTCAAGGCGCGAGGCGAAGGCCACCGCGAGCAAAATCGTGCCGAGCCCGAACAGGAATCCGACCGCCGGCAAGGTGAACATCGATATGACCGGTATTGACATTCCGTACAAAATCACGATGCACGCCCCAAGGGAGGCGCCCGAGGATACGCCGAGGGTGTACGAGGAGGCGAGCGGGTTTCTGAGCACCGACTGCATGACCGCCCCGCTCACCGACAGCGCGCCGCCGACTATATATGCGAGCAGCGCGCGCGGAAAGCGCAGGTTCCAGACTATCGCGACGGCAGAGGGCCTGATCGTTTCGGGCAATTCGGCGCCGAACATCTTATGGGCGAGAATCCGAAAGATATCGCCCGGCGGCACATATACGCTCCCCACCGCTATCCCGAGCACCAATACGACAAAACAAATGCATATCGTAACTGTTATCTTCAATTTCA
>WQXD01000187.1 GCA_009785015.1 Oscillospiraceae bacterium
ACATTATATTATATCACAAATCGTTGCTCTTGTCAAACGTTTTTCTACGCTTTCGAAAATATTTTTTCCTTGCGCCTTATATCCCCATTGCTAAAGCAAGGGGTCTTACGGCGCTCTCGATAAAAATTTGAAACCTCATTTCAACAAATTTCCGCGGGGGCAAAACTATTTCCGTCTTCGCTTATTTTAAGAACCAATGTGCGGTCTTTGAATCTGTACACCATTTCGCCCTCGTTTCCCAACAATGGCTTTACGGCGGCGTAAACTTCGCCGCTTGCCATATCGTCGGTTATTATCCATCTGCCCTTGCCGTCCGCGAACTCCGAAGTGCCTTTGTTGTATAAAGCCGCAAATTCGACGGGAGCAAACCTTTTGCCCGCAACTGCGGTAAGCCCGTTTTCCTTCACCATCGCGGAAACGGATTTCAGGGTAGTTTCGCTTATGGTCAGCCCGCACAAAAATGCGAGTTCAAGAGTTTCAAGGTCTTCTAAGCCGACGTTTTCGTCGTAGACGACAGGCGAATTGCAGGGCGCGAAAGAACGGTGCGGAATATTTGCCTCCGGTTTATAATAATTCCAGCAGAGCGCGTCGGTTGATGTGGTTCCGTGTGTGATTGTATGCCACGCTTTCAGCCATTCCCGCGTCATTTCGTTGGATTTCAGCGTATACGATCCCAATAGTTTTTCGGGCCAGTACGAGCCGTCGTTTTGTCCCCCGTCGGTGTCGTCGAACCTGATTACGGCGACTGACGGCATATAGTCGCGGTGCGTATATGTCCTTTTGTTGTTTTTGAGATATTCGCCGGAAAACCATTCCACCGTTTCGCCGTGCCTGCTCAACACGTCGGCCCCATCCCGATTTGAATAAAGCGAACCTTCGTATGATAAATTTTCGACATAGGCTTTATCGCAGCCGATCAGATACGCGAAAATCATGTTGTATTTCAGTTCTTCGGGGCTGTGGCCGGGATAGTCGCCGAGATGCCAGAGGTCTATGCAAGTCCAGAGTTCCCTTCCGTACTGCCGCGCCGCGCCCAGCGCCATCACCGCCCAGATGTTCGACCAGCTTTCTTTCAGCTGTTTGTATGCCGGGGTAAATCCCATACTCGCGAATGCGTGAAATAATGCCGGCCAGACGTGTTCCGTAATCAAATACGGCGTTCCCTTTTGAAAATAGCCGTCGGCAACGCGCGCGCCGTACTCGACGAATCCGTCAAAAGCCTGTTGAAAACTTTTTTCGTTTGTGTCCGAAAAGAATGGCATGTCGTTTTTTTTGCCGTTTTCCCATATCCAATTGCGGTTTATCTGCATATGCTCCGCTTCGTCATATACGACGCCCGCGAAATACGGCGACGAGTTATACGCCGCCAATACTTTGTCCGGGAATCTGAAGTAATGGCAGCCGTCTTCGCCGTTTGCCCAATCGTGACCGTCGGGACCTACCACTTTCGGGAACCAATTGGCTATTTCCACGTTGCAAAGAAAATATATGCCGTTTTTTTCGCACTGTTTCATTGCGATTCCGGCTTTTTGTTCTTCTGCCTCAACAGAGCCGAATCCTTCCGTATGCCAAACAATAAACCGGGCGCCCAGCCGTTTTAAAATATCAAAGTTTATTGACCGCGGGTCACGGTCTCCGGCGTTGTCGACGCCGAACCAAAAACCGTCTGTAAAATTTCCGTTCGGATTATATTCTTTGTTCACATTATCCCTCCGCCAATTTCTTGATTTATAATTTCTATATCGTTGGTATAGAGATTATTTTCCGTTTCGATTGTAAATTTCCCATTTTCAAATTTGAATTTATAAATATTATATAGTCCTTTTTCAAAATCGAAACTCGCAAAGTCGTCAATATACAAACTGCCCTCCGCTTTTTCACCGTAAATCAACGGCTTTATTTCCAATTTGCCGCCCTCGAAAACAGAGTTTATGTTTTCCAGTACGGGCAAAATCGCGCCTTCCCGCACGAACACCGGGATTTGGTCTATATCATAGGACAATATATATTCTTTGCCGCCTTCATATTTTTTGTTCGTGAACCAGCAATACCAGCTGCCGCCCGGCAGATACAGTTTCGCTTCGAGTTGATTTGCCGTCAGCGGGTACGCTATTATATCGTCCCCGAAACTTATTCCGTTTACATATCCTTGATTTTCTTTTCCCCGGCATTCGGGATAATCCATCTGTAACGCCCGCACCGGGGCTATCCCCTCCGTGTGATATTTATAGAACGCAGTATATAAATACGGGACAAGCGCCGTTCTCATATTCATAAATTTACGGCAGGTATCCCTCAGTTTGCCGCTTTCGGGGAGGATTTCGTTTTTCCAATTTCCGTCGTGATTATAATTTTTCCACATGGGATTCGGCATGAACCATATATTCATTTCCAATTTCGGCGAAAATATCCCCGTCAGCATACGCCTGTACAGATCGGCTTTTCCGTCCGCGGTGCGTATTTCGGGGGAATATAAAATCCCGGAAAATCCCATATTTACGACCATGCTTATGTAATCGTTATGTTCGTACCAGTCGCTGTATAAAATAAACGGATACGGCGCGGCGTAGTTATACTGCGCCCGCACTTCGCCCCATGTCCGTTTATTTTTGCTTTTATATAAATCATAAAACGTTTTTTGATAATACACGGGCAGCATCGAGTGCATTTGTTCGCCGTCCATGCCCGAAGGAAATTTCGCGTGGTCGGGGTACGACCAGCCGCCCGTAAAGTCAGAGCCGTCGCACTCGTCGCATTTGAAGCCGGAAATACCCTCGCTCAACAGATAATCGCCGTGATACCCGCCGTAAATTTCCCGCGCTTCTTTGATTGACAAATCGGGCACTAACCCGCCCCATACTTCATAATCTGCGGCATATGGTTCGAGAGGCTCATATATATCGCTGTCGGGGTGAACAAAGGCATGTTCCCAAAGATTTACTTTGTAATTCATGTCCTGTAATTTTTTCAGGGTATTTTTATAGTCTCTATAACGCTCTTCGTCAAATTTATACGTGCATGAATAGGCGTGGCTATGCCAACCCGGTTCAATGCCGAAAACGCTCACGGGCATTTTTTCGTCTCTCAATAATTCAGCCATATTCAGCAGCTCGTTTTCGTTGAATTTCCAAAAAGCCCTGTACCATACGCCAAGCCCCCATAGCGGCGGCATTGCCCCGCCCCCGGAAAGTAAGACATATCTCCGGCAGACATCCGCCACAGGGTCTACCCCCGAGCCGCCGTCTCCCGCGAACAAATATCCATGCATGCCTTTCACTCCGGTGATTTCGGCCGTGACCACGCTTTTGCCCTTGCGCGGTTTGGAAGTCGCGCAGCAGAAGCATGTATAGCGCATAGTGTCCAAAATTATGCCGTAACCTTTCGTCGAGACATAGAACGGCACAGCCGAATGCGAATTGCCCATATTACCCCGCGCGTCGGCGTTTGTTTTCAGCAGGCGCTTGTGGCCCGCTTGATTTATTTTCCCGCTCTGAAGTCCGAACCCGTAGATTTCCTCGCCGTCTGAATACGGCAGGCAAAGCAATGCTCCCCTTTCTGTGACTTCCCCGGTGACAGCCGCAATGTCAATCGGCAAGGCACAGTCCGGCAAAGCGTTCAGTTTGTCGGCTTTCGGAGGTTCGGGCATTGATTTGCCCGGCTCAAATTCTTCCCGCTCGCCGAATGTAAATTCGTATACTCCCGGATATATCTTTTGTATTTCCATATACATTTCTCCTGTATTTTTATTGTAAATCATTAAGTTGTTCCGGTAATTTATATGTGCGGTTGCGGTTATTTCCTAACGAAATGAGCGCGCCATCAATAACAAGTTCAAGTAATAATTTTCGTATTCTTTGTTCTCCCACATTCAAAACATCAAGCAAATCAACGCTTTTTATTATACCATGTTGTTTGGCAAATTCAAGAACTGCATTCTTTTGATTTTTTGATTTTGTCGTTTCGCTTTTATCGCTACTTTTTATCGCTACTTTTTTATCGCTACTTTTTATCGCTACTTTTTTGATTGGCAGTTTTAAAATTGTACGGTCAGGCTCGAATAGTTCGGAATATAATGGTACGCCGAAATTCTGCTCTTTCCATGTCTTGTAGATATTAGGTATTCCGCTGCCCGCGCGTTCGCCAATATCGAGGAGATTGAACATTTTCATTATGACGGAATTTCTCGGTTCTGATACCCCGCCGCTCAGTGCTTCATCAAGACTTATTCTGAATCCGCCGGGATTTTCAAAAATTATTTCGTTTAAATTATTCCTTATGACAAGGCCTCTTGTGCCGTAGAAGTCGGTGTTAAAAAGACTATTTGCGAGAGCTTCCCGCATTGTTTTATGCACAGGTGTATCATCTATCCGGTCTCGTCCGTTTTCGATTTTAAACGGTATTTTTATATTAGGGTTTTGTATTAGTTTGTTATATGTTTTATAGAAAAAATCATATAGGTTTCCGCTCCATTCACCCGATGTGGATATGATTCTATCCGTCCACCGTGTCGAAGCATCGAAGTGTTCCTGATAATCAAGAAAATAATGCGGATATTCACGCACGATTTCATATTCAAATCCAAACATCAAAAGTCCTGCTGCTGTCGGGTATTTTTTATCATCTTCGCTTATACCGACTGCCCCTAATTTTTGCAGAAATTCAATATCCTCTAATTCTTCCCAAACATGACCCAGCCGGGTGATTTTCATGCGATTGCGGTAACGGTGTACGCTATCATAATCAAACACATCAAATGACATTTTATCCAGTACGAGCATATCCTGTGTTTTATTGCCGTTATCACGAATCATCGCCTGCACCATTTCTTTGCTGCAATGATAATCGCCTTCGCCGTTTCTGCGGTAAGTTTCATTATATGGTTTTTCGTTTAAATATATAGGTTTCAATGTTCTGTCTGCACGAGGAACTTCAATAACAATGATACGTTTATTTTCAACTTCAAAAATTTGAACGTGTCTGTCAAACAGAATATTAAAACTTACTTTTTGAGAATTATTTACAATATTCCAAAAATCGGCAATCAATTTTTCAGGGTTTAATAATCCCACGATATTCAGCGTCTTGTCCGGGTTTTCATCAACGCCAAGCAGAATCAAACCGCCGTCGGTGTTTGCGAAAGCGGAGTAGGTTTCCCATATACTATGCGGCAGACCTCCAGTCGCTTTTTTTACTTCTAATTTATTATTTTCTTTATAGGTATTGAATTTATCAAAATCAATCATTATATATTCACCTTCCTCCTGTGATTATATTATAACAAAAAATACGGGATTAGGCAAGTATTTTGCTTAAAATATTTTGTATGTTTTCAAAAACATGGACGCATATACCGAAATAAAATTTAAACAGCGTACCGCTTATGTTTTATGGTATTTCTGAATCACATACGGGAATTTTGTTTAAAAAGCATCAAAATTTTACCCAATAGGGCGTAGCGGAAAATTTTCAGATATATTAAAATATATTATAGATTTTACCGAAAAAATTCATAACGGAGGAAAATAAATGCTGAGAAATAATTTACTTGAAGAGGGTTACCATTTTAAAATGATCGAACCTAAAAAAGCAATAATAAACCTGATATGGGCCACTTGGTTCTTGCTTTTAATGGCTCCGGTAATTTTGATCTATTTGGTGATATATAGCGGCAATACGGAAAATATTGCGCTGCCATATATCGATTTTCCCATAATCGTTATAAATATTATGTTTGTGGCAATGCCTGTAATATATTTGATTTTGAAAGAAATATTGACTTCGCTTTTTTGCGCCGAGCGAAACAGAAATATAGAAATGAAACTTCACGCGGCTACGGATATGCCGATAAATGCCCAAAGGGAAGCTTTCAAAACGTGGCAATTGATTTTAATACATTCGATTCCGTTTATTTTCGTATATCCGTTATTATTTATAATAACCGTAATATCGGGGGCAAACGTAAATTTATTTATTGTCGAGGCTGTCATGTCGTTTTTGATTTCATTTGACTTAACTCTCGCGGTGTATATTTTGTTTGCAAAAACACGGCACGACGCGAATTATATCGCTTTGAACAGCCATATATACAGCTTTACTTTATACTCCAGAAATCATGAATATATCGAATGCGAAAAATATATAGACAAAATAAAAAATAAACTGACAAATATGAGCAGAACTATCGAGCCACCTCCGAAAATCAAAAAAATCGGCGGTTCGGTAATTTTGGCGGGATTGATTGTGTCGTTTATAATTAATCGTTTTGCTTTACCCGACGATAAAATTTTCGGAATTGCCTCTGCCGACCCTTCAGACAGCTATAATATAACGGACGCCGTCAGGGTAAGCGCGTATATATGCAACGATAATGACGCTGTTTATGCGCTTGAACGGTTGAAAATAAACGAAGCCGGGCTAATGGCCCCCATGACAATAACGGAGATAGAAGAATCCGGTCTATATCTTGAAATCAACGGAACAAGAGAAATAATCGACAGAATCGAAATAATTTCCGAAGATATGGTTTTATCCCATACCAGAGTACCGTACAGCGGAAATATTACGGTTTTTCCTGTGAATGTTGAAGCGGGGAAAGAGTATTATTTGCATATATTGGGATATAGGGATGAATTATCGGGTTATCCGCGTATAATGGCGAGCTTGAAATTGGTCGTATTAGAAAGTCAGATACAGCCAAAAGAAAATCATTCGGAGTATAATACATATAGTGTTTCAATAGAATTGTTTTCATATAATATGACCGATACTGATAGGATTATGTATGATATTGATGAAGATTATTAATTAATTTATGCGTTCTTGCTGACACTGTATAAATCTTCGCCCGCAAATGAAATACCCCCGGCTCCGCCGGGGGATTATCAACGTACTATGCTACAACTATCTTTAATTTTACATTTCGGACATTTTAAAGCTGGTGTTTCAAGTGATGCTGAAGGTGCAAATATCAAATTATACCATTTTGCATAGAAATGATGTCCGCAAGTCGGACAAGCCCACCTATTTTCAGATAATCTAAACGAATTAAAAAAAAGAAACTTGAAAATGAATCTCATAATTATTCCCTCTCAAACACAATGATTTTTTTAACCAAAATGGAACAATTCATTCCCCTGCTTCCGTAAGCGGCGAGATGAATTGCGAATCGAAAACCGAGTACGAAAAAAGATCGAGCAGTGCAAATGAAAAAAAAGCGGAGCAGTCGGAGGTCAAAAAAAAGTTGAGCGAAAAAACGCGATTCA
>WQXD01000188.1 GCA_009785015.1 Oscillospiraceae bacterium
GCCGCCAAAATCAATGCGAACGCGAACAACCCTTTCATCCTGATTACGTTTTTTGTTGTCATTTCAGCTGTTCCTCCTTTTTTTCGTTTTTTATTTAACCGCTTCGGAAACTAAATTTTTTTTGATATGTAAATTAAAATTACCTATATATGTCAATGATAACATGATTTTTAAAAAATGTCAACAGGTTTTTTAAAAAATAATTTTTTTTATTTACACTTGTATCCATATAATAAAAATATGCCCTGTGCGGGATTGGCGTGAAATGTATAAAAAATGTCAAGAATGAATATGCGTATCACAGGACAGAATATATCGCGCCATGTTTTCCGCCGTCATAAAAAAATTGAGTGACAAACATAATAGATTCTCCCTTAGTTTATTAATGATACAAAGAAAAACCCCGAAACCGGCTCCTTATCCTAAAAGCCGCAATTTCGGGGATTATCTTAGATTAGTCAATCAAAGCTTGGTTCTGATTCCCAAGCTCCCGCCTTTAGGCGTGGGGTGATTGACTGACATATAAAACGGTATTGACCAAACACGATTTACCATGACAGGCGATGCCTATCTTGTATATGGGGAGCGGCGAATCGCGCAGCTCGTGAATATACTGCTTATCGTCTATCTGTTTCAGCGCTTCCGCGCATTTGCTTCGCAGCGCCTCGTCCGCGTCATATTTACCCGATTTCATCACGTAATTTTTATAAAAGCGTCCCTATGTGATCCCTTTTTACAAATATCTTATCAGTTGCACATATTGGCCGCTTTTTTGAAGAAACACAAATTCATTACCTTGATAAAATTTTATGATTTTGTCGTTGTCGCCGCACTCTAAAAAAACTATTCGGCAGCCTGCCAAATCATGTATGGAATAAACAGTATCCATTGCATAAGCCATAATTTCAGAACCGCTTATTTTGTTCTTAAAATGATAATCTTTGCCAAATTGGCCCAGCAAAATAGATTCTGCGGAATTTACATTGTTGGAATATCCGTCTATTCGTTTGATCATTGATTTTGAAACATTTTCCGTAAATGGCAAATTTTTCAAGGTGATTGTATAATAGCCTAATATTTTGACTTCATCCTTTGAGTTAGAATCTATGAGCAGATATGTACGGCTTTTGTTTCTTCTGTCAAAATCAACGGCTTTTTCATGCAGGAATTTTTCAACGTCTTTATCCTGGCATACAAAATTTTTTATAGCTTCGAAAAAATCTATCTCTTCTTCTGTGCCAATGATTTTTTTAAGCGGTACTTCGCTAACCATTCTTGAGTTTTCCTTTCTTCTTCAGCCCTATTCAATTGAGAGATAAACGGCTTTTTCGGTTTTTCAAGCTCATTCGCCATTATTTCAGCAGCCTTTTCGTCAATCCATACAATCTTGTCGAACGTTTCTGTTGCCATGCTTCTCTGATCCTTTCTGTAATTTTTAACTTTTGTTTTTCTCCTTGGCGTTAACATACAATTTTTTCCAATACTTCGGCAGACAGCGTAAAATCACGTTTTTCCAAATAATAAAGCAGACTTTTTCGTATTTCGCAGTCTAACAGCATTTTAGAAATAGATATGTTCTTGTTTTATTATATCACTTTTTCAAACAAATTTCAATATATAAATATATTTCTTTTTTTGATTTTTCACGTTATCGTTTTGCATTGACAAAAGCAACGACAATATCCGCAAAAAAAATTGTAAAACAACTTGAAATTTCTTTAAAATTATGGTATGATATATCAAAACAAAAAACAAAGGAATACAAATCAAATGAGCCAACAAAAAATTAACGCAGGAATTTTGGGCGCGACCGGAATGGTGGGGCAGAGATTTATCACTCTGCTCGCCGCTCATCCGTATTTCAACATAAGCGTCCTCGCCGCAAGCCCCCGCTCGGCGGGCGAAAAATTTTCCAAAACCGTGGAAGGGCGCTGGAAAATGCCGGTTCCCATTCCCGAAAACATAGGCGGCATGACAGTTTACGACGCTTCGGATGTCGAGAGCGTCAGCGCCGCGTGCGATTTTGTCTTCAGCGCCTTTGAAATGCCGAAAAAAGAAGACGTAAAAAACCTCGAGGAGGCTTACGCCAAATCTGAAACTCCGGTGGTATCGAACACTTCGGCCTGCAGAAACTATCCGGATGTTCCCATGCTGATCGCCGAAATAAACAGCGCCCATCTCGGCGTGCTCGAAACGCAAAAAAAACGCCTCGGAACAAAAACGGGATTTATCGCAGTCAAACCCAACTGCTCGATTCAGAGCTATGTCCCCATGCTCACGCCGCTGCTCGGATACGGCTTGAAGGCGGCCGCAGTCTCGACATATCAGGCCATATCGGGGGCGGGCAAATCGTTTGAGGACTGGCCCGAGATGATCGGCAACGTAATCCCGTATATCGGCGGCGAGGAAGAAAAAAGCGAAAGGGAACCCATGAAAATCTGGGGTTCGGTAAAGAACGGGCAAATCGAAAACGCGGCGCTCCCGGCCATCACTTCACAGTGCGTGCGGGTACCCGCGGCGGACGGGCATATGGCGACTGTGTTTGTAAAATTTGAAAATCCAAGCGATAAACCCTCAAAAGAGCAGATTTTAAATCTCTGGAAAAACTTCAAAGGCGAGCCGCAGGAATTAAACCTGCCCTCCGCCCCGAAGCAGTTTATACATTATTTCGAAGAGGACGACCGCCCCCAGACAAAATTGGACAGGGATTTGGAAAACGGAATGGCCATATCGGCGGGCAGGCTCAGGGAGGATCCCGCCGGCATATTCGACTACAAATTTATCGGCCTCTCCCACAACACGCTTCGCGGCGCGGCGGGCGGAGGGGTGCTCTCAGCGGAGCTTTTATACAAAAAGGGCTTTATAATAAAAAAGTGAACGCTGCGCGTTCACATACAGCATTTTTTACGCGCGCCCGGCCGCGTCTTCGTTTTCCCGCCTTATCTCGGCGCGTTTGATTTTGCCTCCCAGCGTTTTGGGAAGCTCATCCACAAATTCCACAATCCTCGGATACTTATAGGGCGCAGTGACCGCTTTTACGTGGTTCTGGATCTCCTTTGCGAGCGCCTCGGATGCTTTAAAGCCCTGCTTGGCGGCGTCTTTTCTCAAAACCACGGTGGCTTTTACCACCTGGCCCCTCAGCGGGTCCGGCGCCGCGGTTATCGCGCATTCCAATACCGCCGGATGCTCGAGCACCGCGCTTTCGACTTCGAAGGGCCCTATTCTGTAACCGGAGCATTTGATGACGTCGTCCTTTCTTCCCACAAACCAGTAATATCCGTTTGTGTCCCTCCAGGCGACGTCGCCCGTGCAGTATATTCCGCCTTCAAAACACTCCTTACTTATCCCGCCCTCTTTGCAATACCCCGCAAACAGGCCCGTCGGGTGATATTTGTCTATATTTCTTATGACGATCTCGCCTTCCTCGCCGTCCGTGCAGGATCTGCCTTCGTCATTTATCAGATCTATGTCATAGAGCGGCGACGGCTTGCCCATCGCACCCGGCTTCGGCTCAAACCAGCCGAAATTGCCGAGCAGCACCGACGATTCGGTCTGGCCGAAACCTTCATGGATCACAAGCCCGGTCGCTTTCAAAAACTGGTTGAACACCTCGGGATTCAGCGGCTCCCCCGCGGTCGCGGCGTGTTTCATATTCGAAAAATCATATTTCGAAAGGTCTTCTTTTATAAAAAACCTGTACACGGTGGGCGGGGCGCAGAAAGTCTTCACTTTGTATTTCTGCATGACTGAAAGAAGCTTTTCGGGCGCGAATTTGTCCTCGTCATAGGCCAATATCGACCCTCCCGCAATCCACTGGCCGTAGATTTTCCCCCAGCCGAATTTCGCCCAGCCGGAATCCGAATAAGTGAAATGCAAGGCGTTGTCCATGACTTTCTGCCAATATTTCGCAGTTGTTATGTGCCCGAGCGGATAAGAATTGTCGTGGGCGACCATTTTCGGCATGCCCGTGGTGCCCGAGGTAAAATACGCGAGCATCACATCGGCCGATTTCAAATCGCTTCGATCCAAGGTATCAGGCCGGTTTTCGTATTCACGCGAAAAACAAAGCCAGCCCTCCCGTATGTCGCTGCCCTCAACCCCGTTTGCCGGCACTAAGGCTTTGGCTATGATCGTCGGCGAGTCGGGCATCGCCGCCTCGACTTGTTCGACGACGTATTTTTCGCCGATCGCTATTATCATTTTTATATCGGCGGTGTTGTTTCTGTATATGATGTCTTTTTGGGTGAGCTGAACCGAGCCGGGTATCAGAACCGCCCCGATTTTGTGCAGGGCCACCGCCGTCAGCCAGTACTCGTAGCGCTGCTTTAATATGACGAGCACCATGTCGCCCTTTTTTATCCCGAGGCCGGTCAAAAAATTGGCGATTTTGTTGCTGTGCCTTTTTATGTCGGCAAATGTGAAAATCCTCTCCCCGCCGTGGTCGTTGCACCACACGAGCGCGGTCTTTCCGGGGTCGCCGGAAGCGTATGCGTCCACTATGTCGAAACCGAAATTGAAATTTTGGGGCACGTTTACCCTGTAGTTGGTTTTGAAGTCCTCGTAGGAATCGAAATTTGTTTTATTCAGGTATCTCGCGGCAAGCATTTTCTTTTTCCTCGCTTTTTGTTTTGAGTTTTCAGCTTTCGTTTATCACTGTCAAAAATTTGGCGGATTTATCCGGAAGGGCGGATCTTTGCCCGTGAGGGCGGATCGAATCGAAATAAACGGAGTCGCCCTCTTTCAGGCAAACAAAATCATCCTCATAGTAGACGATCATTTCCCCTTCAAGGCAGTAATTGAACTCCTGTCCCCTGTGCGAGACGAGCGCGGGCTTTTTTTCCGAGGGGTTGAGTATCACTATCATGGGTTCCATCGTCCGGTGCATGAATTTATACGCGATGTTTTCGTAGCGGTACCCTTTAAAGCGCTCCACCAAAAGCCCTTCGCCGTTTCTGACCACGCTGATGGTGTCGAGCTTCGGCGAAGTGCCCGACAGTATCTCGATGGTGTCCACATTGTATATATTCGCCAGATTGTATATGACGCTTATCGGGATATCCGCCCCCGAAGCCTCATAGCCGAGATAGGCCTCTTCCGGCAGATTCAGCTTTTCGGCTATGGCCGCGGGGGAAAAACCGAATATTTCCCGCAGTTCCCTTATTCTCGCCGCGACCTGCATTATCTGTTCATTCATAACTTTCAACCGTTCCTTCCCTTTTATCTTATCCCAGGATCAATTCGGCCAGCTCCAGCGGCTCCACGATTTTGTTGTCTTTATACACGCGCATATTGCCCGCGGAGATTTCGTCGATCAGCGTTATTTTCCCTTCCACCAAGCCGAACTCCAGCTTTATATCATACAGCAGGGCGCCCTTGGTTTCCAGATCCGCTTTTATCAGGCGCGAGATCTGCTGCGTCAGGGATTTCAATATGTCGTAGCGCTCACATGTGAGAATTCCGAGCATATCCAAAGTGTCGCGCGTTATGGGCGGGTCATCCCGGGAATCGTCTTTGAGCGTGACTTCGACCAAGGCGTCGAGCTTTTGCCCTTCTTTTGCGTATGCGCCGTATCTGCGGAGAAAGCTGCCCGCGGCCTTAAAGCGGCATATCACTTCTATGCCCTCTCCGAAACGCTCAGCGGGCTTGACCGTGAGTTCGGCGGCGGCTATATCCGCCTTGATAAAATGCGTGGGGATGCCGGCCGCCTCTATTTTTTTGAAAAAATACTCGGTGATCCTGAGACCGCTTCTGCCCATGCCCTCTATCGAAAGCCCGACGGTGTTTGCCCCCGGGTCGAATTTGCCGTCTGCGCCGGTCGCGTCGTCCTTGAATTTCAGAATATAGGTCCCGTCGTCCTGTTTATAGACCGATTTTGTTTTGCCCTCGAAAACGTGCGTCATTGTGTTTTACCCCCTGTGTTTTTTACTTGATGTATCAATTATATGATATTTTGCCGGATTTGTCAAGAAGATATCCCGAAATATTGACAAAAATTTATTGACAAACGCGATTTTATCGGGTATAATATAGATCATGGTGATATTATATCCGAAAGGGAAGGATTTTTATAAAAAAGATTTTAAACGCGCTCGGGATTTCGCAAACGGCGGACAATTTCAAAAATGTGCGGACCGTCGCGCTGACGGCGGTCTTGATCGCGCTCACCATTGTGGGCAACGGCGCGCTCAAGATACCGCTTTCCATGGGACTGGAAATACGTTTCGGGTTTATCTTTTTGTCCACCATCGCCTTTTTGTTCGGGCCGGCGGTAACATTCGCGGCGGGCTTTATCACGAGCGTGCTCACGTTTCTGCTGTTTCCCACGGGATTCCCTTTTGATCCGCGCTTTGATCTGAACGCGGGGCTGGCGGGGTTTATATACGCGGTTTTTTTATACCGGAGAAACTATAAGTCCGAGTATTTCATATTCTGGATAGTCGCTTCCAAAATCGCCGTCAATTTTATCTGCAACATAATCATAAACACAGCCCTGATGAGGGGATATATCGGTTCGTTCGCCGAAATTCTGACAATCACCAGGATATTCAAAAACGTGGCGCTTCTGCCCGGGGAGATTGTGGTGATGCTCGTCGTCATCAAATATGTCGCCGAATCCGCGAGAAAATACAAATTCGTAAAGCACCTCGGCGAAAACAGAGAAAAAGCGCAGACATGAAACCAAACGAATATTCGGCGCTCGCGCTCGCCTACCTCGGCGACGCGGTGATTGAGCTCATGGTCAGGGAAACCCTGATAAAATCCGGAAATAAGCCGGAGTTGCTGCACGCGAAGGCCATGCTCTTCGTGAGCGCGGCGCGCCAGTCGGAGGCTCTCGGCAATATACTGCCAAGTCTGAACGACGAAGAAACCGAAATATACAAACGCGGCAGAAACGCCAAGGCCAAAGCGCCGAAAAGCGCTTCCGCCGCCCAGTACAGCCGCGCCACGGGCATGGAGTGCCTGTTTGGATATCTGTATCTCACAGGCGAAAAAGACAGAATAGAAGAGCTGTTTTGCGCAGCCTTTGCGCCGCTTGACCCGGTCACCTGAAAACGGCGTTGTGATGATCGTATGTTTCGATTTTTCTGATAAAATAATCGTCGGCCGAAAACTTCGAGTTTACGGCCTTTATTATATTTTCCGGATTTAAAAACATCTCCCGGTTTGTTTTGAGCACGGCGTCGATGAGCAAGCGTCCGTCTTTTTGCGATTGAGATATGGCGATTTCGCAGATATAGTCTTTCAAATCGACGACGA
>WQXD01000189.1 GCA_009785015.1 Oscillospiraceae bacterium
ACGCCGGTTTCGAAACAACCGAAATTATACTGGGGCACTCTAACCCGCTTGTCGCGCATTACGGGGATTGGCTGCGCGAGAATTACCCGCAGCATATCAAAAAATTTATTTATGAAAACATGAAGCCGATCGATGTAACGTGCGGACAGGGCGTGTATAGAAACGATGTGCCGGAAGAAGCGTATTCTTCGACTTATGTCGGCGAAAGAACCTGCGCGTATATCCGAGAACGGGCTCGAGCCGGGGAAGCGTTCTATTGTTTTGCGAGCTTTCCCGACCCGCACTGGCCTATATGTCCGCCGGAACCGTGGTTTTCCATGTATGACGGACTCTCCGACGATCAGATCGCGCCTTTTATAACATCCTATGCCGGAGAACGCGACAGAGAAGAATCCCCGCCGACATTTAATCGGTACGGGCCGTATGACGGCGGCGGACATTTCATGGAAAACTCCGGGGACGCATATAAAATAACGCGCGCTTATTGGGGATCGGTCAGCCTGATAGACAAGAACATCGGCAAAATGCTTGATACATTGAAGCAATGCGGGATCGAGGATAATACTATTGTTGTTTTTACAACCGATCACGGAGATTATATGGGCGCGCACGGCATGATGGCAAAAGGCGGATTTTTGTGGGAGGAATTTATTAACATACCGTATATTGTCAGTTACCCGGCGAAATATAAGCCTAAAAAATCAGACGCGCTGTTTTCTCTGATAGACGCGGTTCCCACGATTTTAGACAGCGCGGGGATTGCGCCGGAAACGCTTGCTTCTGACGGGGTTTCGCACCATGATATGCTTATGGGAAACGGCGAGCAAGCGCGGGACAGCGTTATGGTTGTGCATTTCGCAGCTTCAAGCGACAAGCAATGGTCCGACATACACTGTCTGATTTACGGACGGTATAAACTTGTGTATCACGCGGGTTCGGGCAAAGGCGAGTTATATGACCTTGAAAGCGATCCCCGCGAGCTGAAAAACTTGTATGAAGCTCCCGCATATTCAGAAATACGTCAGGAGCTCATCATCAAGCTGCTTGACAGGCTTATTATCGAGCGCGATATGGAGCCTTTGCAAATGACACGTAAAGCGGACCATTACGGCGAGCATGAAATGAAATATGAAAAATGGAAAACCGAGTTTGAAAGCTTTTAATCCGTTCGCTATTATTTACCAATTTATATTGTCCATCGCCGCTTCCACTATGTCATCATACATACTCTGGATCATATCGCCGTATCTGTCGAACCAGGACGCGACATTCGTATTTTTCTGCTCCAGCATATACGGGAGAAGATAGTTCAATTCGTTGACCCCACCGAAATCAAACCCGAAATCGTAAATCATATTATCGAAAAGCAAGTCGAGGATTTCCTCGGATTCATCGTCTCTGAAAACTTTTCCCTTTAGGAGAATGTCGTAGTGTGCGGGGAGTACCAGCTCGTTGCCTTTCGCGCCGAGATATTCTGTTACCGCGCCGACTTTTTCCGGATTTTTTATGTTGATCGGCGCGCCGATTACCTGAGCCCAGTTTAAAGCAATATATTTCTCCTGCGCTTCGTTTAATTTAGGGTACGGCAAAAGACCAAAATTAAAATCCACGGCTCTGAGCGCCTCTATATCCGCCATCAGATGAAATAATACGCGCCCGCTGTCAAATCGCAGGACTTCGCCGCCTCTGTCCACATGCTGATAATAGTCCCATCCGAAAAAATGATTGCCGTCGTACAGCAGGTCATAATATTTATCGACCATATCCTGCACCCTTGTTATGTCTCTGTTGATCACATAACGCCCGTCTTGCCATTGTCCGACCGTCACGTCGCAGGCGTACATCGCGGTTATGAACGGCCAGTTGACTATTGACGCAAACCCGTACTGGTCGTTTTCGGTAAAAACCCCGTCTCCGTCCAAATCCCTTGAAACCTGCTTCGCCATTTCGGCCATTTTTTCAATTGTCCATGTACCGGCTTTCACGAAATCATACGGACTGTCAAGCTGATACTCCGAAACAAGATTTTTATTGAAATATACCATGGACGGCGAGCTTATGCAGTAATCATTCGAAACATACGGTATATAGCCTTTTATGTCAACATACCCCAATATGCTTTGGTTCCAGTATTTTTTGGAAAAATCCACGTTGGGCATTTCATCCCAGTTATACATGACTCCCTGAGTGACCATCGTTGCAACATTCAGTTTATGGGGCAAAACAATATCATAGGAATTTATCCCCGCTAAAACGTCGTTGATCACTGCTTTCGGAAGATCGGACATATCGGGGCCGACGCCATGTTGTTTGATCTCGATATTGAAAAATTCTTCGGCCGCTATCCTCCGCTTATATGCCGCGTCGTCCACAGGGTCTCCGGTTTGTTCCTCGACTTCGGGTCCCGACCACATATCGAAAAACGCAACCGTAAATGTTTCGCCTTTGAAATCAAACCGTTCTCCGCCGTAGGAATATTCGGGATCTCTCGCTATGTTTTCGTCAATATCCGCGCCGGGATCATTTGCGTCAGTTATCCCGCCGCCGTCGTCGTTATTGCCGCTGCCGGTCCCCGAATCATTATCGCTGCAAGAAAACAATGCGGCAGCCAGAACCAATATTATTGTCAAAAAAATTGCGGTTAATGCTTTTTTCATAGATATACTCTCCTTTTACCGTTATTTTTTATTTGTTTTATCGTCCCTTGGGGCCGATATCCGAAAAATCAACGCGTGCGAACGACGGGAAGTCCACCAGGACAGATCCGTCATTTTTTAATGTGAAATCCCCGTTGGCCGAGTCGCGGAAATTCGCCGCCAAAGCATCCTCGTCCATTTCAACGATGCGGTTGTCGCGGATTGCGCCTATGTCGTAATAATGCCCGGCAAATATCCAGTTGTTTATTTGGTTGTTCCAGTCGTTCGTCAGAGGCCGCTGTACGTGAATCACGTTAAATTCGTGGCGTTCTCCGGTGTGCCCGTTATTTATTATATAATTTTCGTAAGTTTCAGATCCTACCGGCAGCCAATAACTTAACGGCTCACGGCTCAGATATTTTCTTTCCGGATCCCATGTTTCACCCGGCAGTTGCTTTACTTCCCATGTGTGTTCCATCGACGCTTCTAAAATATCCGCCGGATCGTCCAACTGCCATTTTTCCGTGAAAATATCTTTTACCCACGGATACGCCGAAAGCCAAGGTTCTTTGTCCGGCTCCATATTTTCCAGCTGTCCTTTGAGCTTGGGAAACCAAACGATGTCCTCATCGGCGTGGCCCGGAGTTACGTTGAGATCCAGCGGAGCCCAGAAATATGTGCCGAATGCGGCGTTCCAAACCGACTTTTCAGATATGTTGACAAAAATATTGTTATATATTTTTATCCGTTGACCGCCGTTGGCTAATATTCCGTTGCCTGTTATATCCGCGAGGACATTGCCGTAAATCTCAACGTCGCCTGCGCTATAATCTATATATATCCCCTGTATGCCGACATGCGCCTGCGCCGTGGAAGAAAGGCTGTGGATGTAGTTGTAACGGATCACGCAGTTTACAAAAGTATAGTCGCCAAATGTATAAATCGCTCCGGCGTCGTCCTGATCCTGCATCACATCGTAAATTTCGTTGTATTCTATTATTATGTCATTGCCGTTGTAATTGATAGCGTGCGACGGAGAATCATAGATCAAATTATTAGCGATACGGTATCCGCAGCCGTTTACTTGTACGGCTTGCCTGTAAAACCGGACTACCTGCGCGTAAGAATGGATAGTATTGTTAACAATCTCGCAGTCCGCCATTTGCAGAGTCCTGCGGTCGCCCGACGCGCTTTGGGCGTAAACGCCGTGTTCGCCGACATTATAGATACGGCAGTTTTCCACGCGGTTGTTATATCCGCCGCCGTCGTTTGAACCGTGTTTGCCCAGCGAAATCCCGTTTTTCTCCACGTTTTTGATAACGCAGCCGTCAACCGTCATATACCGGCCGGAAGTAATAACGATACCGTCGTCTTTACCCATTTCAAACCGCAGCCCCGAAAAAGTGATGTACTGAGTATTGTTCGCCGTTATGAAAGGCTTATCAAGTACGGCGATTTCCAAAATCTCGTTTTCTATATCACCGTGCGGATAATAAAACAGAAGACCCTGCTCGCGGTCGATATAATATTCGCCCGGCGCATCCAATTCGCAAAGCAGATTATGCGCGGAGAATTTTTGTTCCGCCGCGATACCGTAAGTAGTATAATTCGCCAGTTCTATCGTGCCGCCGCCGTTATTGCCGTCGGGGATAATATTGCGCAAACCCACGCCGTCCGGCGCCCAGGTGTATTTCCAGCCGCCGTATAAAAACGCTGTGTCTTTCTCAGCTAACCAAGCTACGGCGCGTTCGTCGGAAATTTCGCTTGACGAATAACGAAACAAGCCGCCGCCGAGTTCACGGTCTAATATCGCGGAATTACTGAAAGTGAGGAGTTCTTCATAAACCATATGACCCTCTTCGAGTATTTCCTCCACGTTCAACTGTCCCCAACTGTTAGGATATCGGGCAACAGTTTGGATATTTCCATCGGAATACAAATATAGCGAGGGCGGCGGATTGCGGGCGTAATTTTGAGAATATCCGTACGGCGCCAATTCGCCGTAATCATTAATTCCGAGATCGCGCAGGTTCGCTTGCTTAACAAAGCCCTGTGCTTCCGCCGGGATTTTTTGTAATGCGCCCGGATCGGTCACCGGACCGAATGCCGAACTTGGCAACTCCATTCCGCCGTAAAAAACGGCTTCCTCGCCGGGATACGACGCATATGTTACAGGACAGCCGGCCGTGCCGCTGTCCAACAATCTAAGCGAAAGAGAATCGTTCACATGATAAATCCCCTCGCGTATATACACCGTGATCCCGGAATAATCGCTTTTATTTACGTTTCGGATCACATTCCGCGCTTTTTCCAGCGTGGCGAATGGCTGCTCAATAGAACCATCGCCGTCGTCGCTGCCTGTAGTGGCAACGTAATATGTCAGCAAGGAGCCCGGCGTCGGCACTTCATCCAACGCAGTGTCAGTAGTATCAGTAGTATCAGCAACGTCAGTATCCGGTATCTCGTTTGTATCGTCCGTACATCCGCATATAAATAAAATCGCGCTTAACAGTGCAGCTAAAACAATTTGCAATAGTCTTTTCAGTTTCATAAATACTCCGTTTTTTATTTTTTATATTTATATTTTATTTAACTTTACGGAAAGCGTCTATTGCTTTATCGAGAGTCGATTCAACCTGTGTGGTTATTCTTTCTGTTACAGATTGGAATGTATTTGACGGCGAAGCGCAAATATCTTCATATTGCGAACGTACTGCCGAATACCATATGCTGTCTCCGAGATCTGTAAATTTGTTTTCGGTTACCATTTTGAGCATTTCGATTGAATCGTCGTCACGGGTGCTTTTTATCGAAATTGCAACGTCATAATATTTGGGCAGGATATTATTATAATACTCGCACGCCAGCGCTTCCATCACGATCGAGGCGCGTTCAGGGTCGCTCGTAATCGGAATAACGACAGGCAGTCCTGCGGGAACACGCCCCGAATACGGTTCGCCCGGTCTTTTTTCACTCAAAGTCGGAAATGGTATCACTCCGTAGTCCACGTCTGTTGCGCGAAGATATTGCAATGTATGTATTGTCGAATTGGCAAACAGACCGCGTCCCTCAGAAAAAGGAAGAAGGCAGTCAATTACACGGCTGCCCGTTGGGTTTGGGATTGGATCTGTAACGACATTATATATATAACCGCCCTTGGAATAATTATATAAAGAGTCAAAAACATCAAAAAGCCGTTGATTACCCGGCACATTAAAATATGGCTCATCATTGGCGTCTTTCGCTATGAGGGGAATTTGCTCGGAATACCACATTGCGGGAAAGAACCAATTAGACGCGGCTATGATACCCCAGCGGTCCTCTATGGTCATTTGACCGTCGCCGTTTGTATCCGCAGTTACTTTACGCGCCATTTCAAAGAGCTTGTCAAAAGTCCACTTACCCTGCCGAACCAAATCATATATATTCTCAATGCCGTTATCTCTGACCATATCTTTATTAAATACCAATACGCTTGTGAAGCCATATACCGAAAGCATATTCGCACCGTATGTAAAATATAAAGTATTCCCGATAGTAAGCTGTTTTTGCATATCTTTATCCCAGTACGGCTTATCCAGATCTATATGAGGCAGCTCGTTAATCGTATAAAAGAATCTCCCTTCAGTGGCTAAATTCAACGCGAACCTGTCGTGAATCACAACATAATCGTAAGTGTTGTCTCCGGCCAGCACAGACTTTTTCAATTCTCCTTCCGTGTCATTAAAACTGCCGAGAATATTACAGTCAAATACAAGATCAAATCTTGATTCGACTGCGGAATTTGCCCTGTATATGGCATCATTTATCGTATCCCCGGTTTCTTCTTCTACATAAATTATAGTGTGTACCGTAGGCAAATCGGTAGTGGTAAGCATGTTAAACTTTTCTCCGTTGAATTTAACGGCGGGCAAATTATCTTTAACTGCATCGCCGGGATTTTCATTTTCATCGGAGCCCGGTTGATTTTGATTGCCCGGATTATCCGAATTATCAGGCAGATCGTTTTGCGGCCGGGATTGGGAATCTCCGTCATTAGAACACGAAACAAAAGTAAAAATCAAAACAGCCAAAAACAAAAAAGTTATGATTCTCTTTGTTATTTTCATTGATTAAACCTCCAAATTCATTAATGTTTTTATTACTAATAACTACTTTCAAAACTGAATTATTCGTTTCATATGTAAATAGCGATAACATTGGCAGGAGGCACATCATCTTGGATACAATGCGCGGGAGAAAGAATATAGCCTCCGTCCGTGCCGAAAACCGAAAGGATATAAGCGACTTCCCGCCGCACATCCTCCGGCGAACCGTTTACAAGCAGATCCTGCGTGTCTATACCTCCCCAGAACGTTATCTGCCTTCCGTATTCTGATTTTAATCTTTCGGGCTCCATATTATATGCGTTGGGCTGTATCGGATTGAGAATATCGACCCCGCAGTCTATAAGCGACGGTATTAAATCAAATACCGAGCCGCAGGTGTGATGCTGGAAAAACGCTTTTGTGAACGTTTTCGTATATCTTATTCTCTCTTTCATATAAGGCGCAACCAATTCTTCAAACATTTTCACCGACATGAACAACCC
>WQXD01000190.1 GCA_009785015.1 Oscillospiraceae bacterium
ATTTACAACCCTTCTTATCTCGTTTTCGAGATTCTTATAATCCCCGAAGCCTATTGTGGATTGAACGTCGAGACCGCCCATTATCACAAAATCTTTTTTGTATTTCGCGAAATATTCGCCGTAATCCATTTTGGCCGATTCCTGATAGGGGTGTACGACGTCGTAACCGATGCGGCATACCCCATCGAGAAAGTCCGCTACGTTTCCGTCGCTGTGCAAAGACAAAAACGCGCCGCGTTTTCTTACGGCTTCCGCAATTCTTTTGTGATACGGATAAATCAACTCATCGAAAATTTCCCTGCTGAAAAGCGTGCCTTTCTGCGCGCCCCAGTCGTCGGATATGTGTATCATATCGACGCCTATGTCTATAAGATTTTCGGCGTATTTGATCGTCCAGTCGCAGAGTTTCGCGTAAAACTCCGCCAGCTGTTTTCTGTGAAGGATCAAATAAGCCAGATGTTTTTCAAAACCGAAAATCCCGTTGAAACATTCGAAACAGCCGGGGGTCTGCGCGTAAACACATCTGCCTCTTTCCGAACCGTAAAAATCCACCGTCTTTTTTATTTCTCCGTAAGGCGTGTCATTCGGGTCGGTAAATACGACTTCGGGAATATCATCGTCGAAAAAATTTCCCGAAATCAATTCGGCGGCATTTTTTACGGGAGTGCAGGGGGCGAACAGATGATACAAATCAAATTCGTATTTGTCGTCGAAGGCCGATATGCTGCCGTATTTTGCGATGACTTTTTTTGAAAATCCCTCGTTGTTCGCCCAGCCGTAAACAGGCATTCTATCGGGCTTTTCTCTTTTTATTGTTTTGGCTACTCTTTCTTTTCCCGTCATAATATTTCACCCTCATTTATAAATATTAATTATATTATTGACAATCATAACACAAAAAAATTACAAAGTCAAGGTTTTTTTGCCTGATTTTCACGATCCCGTCGATTTATACCGCCGCAGGCCCAAACGGAAAAAAGCATAACCCGGTATCAAAAATAACAGCCCGAGAAGCGGCGCAAACATATAAAACGCGCTTTGCTCCATGTCCAACAGATACAAAAGCGGATAATACTGGATCAGCGCCAGCGGCACTATATATGTCAAAAATTTCAATATTCCCTTTCCGTAAACCGAATACGGATACCTTCCGAACTCGCGTCCCCCATGTGTGAGGATATTCATAAATTCCAAAGCTTCCGTCGTGAAAAAAGCAAAGGCGGCGTGTATGATGTAAAGGCCCAAAAAGACCGCAGAGCCGCACGCAATCATCAAAACGAGGGTCAGCGTTTTATCCCAGGCCCAAACTATGCCGCTGTTTGGAATTGCGTAGCAAAGCACGGCGATTGCCTGGACCAATATCCCAAGCCTGCCGAATTCCATATGCGAGGCCACGACTTGAAAAATTACGTTGCGCGGCCTCACAAGGCAGCGGTCAAATTCGCCGTTGCCTAAAAGACGCGGGAAAATATCAAACCCGCGTGCGAACACCTCCGTCATGGAATAGGCCATCATAGTCACCGCAGTGCATAAAAGCACCTGCGCCAAAGTAAACCCTTCGACCTCGTTGAAGCGCAGAAACATAAACCAGACGCCGGCCACCGTGGCAAACGACAAAACAATTCTCCCGAATACGGTTATCGCGAACGCCGTTTTATACTGCATCTGCGATTTTAAATTTATCGCGAAATATTTCATATACAGGCGCATATATCACCCTCCCTGCTTAACGACGCGCCGCAATGCCGATCGTATCAGGCCTTTGCCCGCCAAAAGCAGCGCAATAAACCAAAACAGCTGCGCCGCTATACCCGTGACCGCGTTTATGCCAGATATGTCGCCGCTGTATATGCGAAGCGGCATATTCGCCATTGCCCCAAAGGGCGAATATTCCACAATTTTGCGGATTGATTCGGGAAAAAACGGCAGCGGAATATAGTTTCCGGCGAAAAAATCGGCGGCAATCACAAAAATCACGTTATACCAGGACATCGTGTAAAAAATCGAACCCGCGTCTATGAGGCAGTAAGCGGTAACGACGCCGAGTGTAAGCGTTATGGAGACGATAAACATAAAAAATTGGGGAACTGACGGCGGAATGATCAATCCGAACGGCGGCGGGAGCACAAAAGCCACAACCAATATCGGAGCGCACCGCAGCAAAAATTTCGAAGCCTTGGCCGCCGCCATTTCACAAAACCAGCGGTTGTACAGATTCATCGGACGCGCCATATCATAAGCGATGTTTCCGTTTATAATGGATTCGCCCGCGTTGATTCCGCCCCAGGGCACGATAAGCGTCAAAAATGCCTGCTGTATCCAGATATATGAAACAAGGTGAGAAAACTCCATCGGAAAAGCGGCGGGATTTGCGCGGTAAAACGCCGAAAACGCCAATATTTCCATGAAACCCCACGCGAATTGAGTCGAAACCCCCGCCAGCGCCGCGGCGCGGTACTGCAAGCCGTTTACAAGCTGAATGCGAAACAGCGACAAATACGGTCTCATATGCGGTGCTCCTTTATTCGTTTCGGCAGTTTTCATGCCTGTAATACAAAACTGCAAGCTGCGTCCTGTCGCGAAGCTCTAATTTTTCAAGTATGACGCTGAGGTAGTTCCTCACTGTCCCTTCGCTCAAATACAGTGTATCCGCGATTTCTTTGTTGTTGAGCCCTTTTGCCACAAGCTCTATAACGTCCATTTCGCGGACGCTTATGCCGTACAGTGACAAATCGGGTTTGCTTTTTTTGTTCATATTTATGAAGGAGGGCAGTTTCGTGGTGATTTCGTGCCCGAATACGCTCTGTCCGGATATGACGGCTTTTATAGCGGGAGCGACGGATTCCGCGTTTTGTTTTATGAGATAGCCTTTTGCGCCCATGCGAAGAGCTTTCACAATGTATTCATCATCTGAAAAAGTGGTCAGAAAAAGCACTTTGGCGTCGCAATGGCTTTGCAATATCTGTTTGCCTGCGTCAAGGCCGCTCAGCTTGCCCATTTGTATATCCAATAAAATAATGTCGGGACGCAGGCGTTCATATAAACCGACCGCTTCCTCGCCGTTTGTACCGACGGCGAGAACTTCGATATCGGGATCGGACTGCAATATCGTTTTAAGCGATGCGCAGATAAAGCTGTCGTCGTCTGCAATAATCACTTTTATCATATTTTTACGCTCCCTTTCTCTTTTGGAACAGATATGAAAATTTTAAATCCTTTATTGTATTCCGCCCGGAAGACGCCGCCGAGAGCCTCCACGCGGTCAGCCATTCCGCGGAGCCCGATACCGCGCGAATTATCGGCTGTTTTGGCGCTTCCGTTGTCTTCGACGGAAATTCGGCAGAATGCCGGATGTTCCGCAACGGAAATGGCCGCTTCGGTCGCGTCGGAATGCTTTGCGATGTTGCTGAGGGCCTCCCGCGCGACGGCGATAAAACAGTATTTCAACGCGCCGGGTAATTCGCCCGCGTCATAAAACAGTTTTACCGGACAGAAACCGAATCCGCCTATCATCAGTTCCAATTGCATTTTCAAATCCACGGATTCGTCATGCAGGTCATGCACGCTGTTCCGGACGCTGTCCATCGCTTCGGACATAGTCTTTTTTATCAGGGACAACTCTTCTTTTATGTCATTTCCGCCCGGATATGTCATCGATAAGGCGCTCAGCTGCAAAATGGCGCGCGTCAGGAGATGACCGACGTTATCGTGTATCTCGCGGGCGATCCGATTTCTTTCTTTGAGCGTCGCGAGGCGGACTTCATAGTCCTGTTTTTCCATTAGTTCGCGGTTTTTGTGTTCCAAACTCATGGAATGTTCTCTTGCGCTGTCGGTCAGATTGAAGAATTCCTCGCGGATTTTCAACTGTCCGGTTGTCCTGTATTGCCAAAGAAAAGCCGCGCCGGATAAAAGCGCCGCCGCCGCTGCAATCCGCGGATCCGAAGTGAAAAAATTGACGAATAATGCCGCCGCCCAGCAAAAGCGCAAATACCGGTTTTCGAAACCCGAACAATCATAAACGACGATGGGCAAAAAAACAATGAATCCGGGAACAAATAAACACAAAATAACGTAAACCGCGCATAAATACGCAGGTATTTTGTTTTCCAAATATTCACACAGGGAACTAACCGCGGCAGACGCGAGCAGCGCGACGACAAATACCGGTTTTACCTGCGAAAAAGTCATTATCAATAAACACAATCCGATAATCAGCAGTTTATCGGCCAATTTTTGCATTTGACCACCCCCCTTATTTATGATATATATTATTATACCACAAAAATAGTGACATTTGTCATGTTAAAAAAATAAAAAATGTGACAATGGTCACTGTTTTTTTATCAAAAGCCCGGATATAATATAAATATACAAAAAAAATACGGAAGGAAAGCACTATTTATGATAAAAGTAAAAAATTTGACAAAACGTTACGGAACTTTGACGGCGTTGGATCATTTTGAGCTGGATATCGGCAAAGGGGAAATTTTCGGGCTTCTCGGCCCCAACGGTTCGGGCAAGACTACCGCTATAAACTGCATGCTGTCCCTGTTGAAGTACAGCAAGGGGGAAGTCAGCCTGTTCGGCGAACCGATGAAGGCGGACAATTACCAAATCAAGCGGCGCATCGGAGTCGTCATGCAGAACGTGGCGGTTTTCAATGAATTGACCGTGTATGAAAATATCGATTATTTCTGCGGTTTGTATGTGCCGGAAAAGCCGAAATGCAGGGTGCTTGTAGATGAAGCGCTGAATTTTACCGGCCTTGGGGATTATCGGAAGTTTCTGCCGAAAAAACTCAGCGGAGGCCTGCTCCGGAGGCTCAATATAGCCTGCGGAATCGCGCATAAGCCGGAACTTATCTTCCTTGACGAACCCACGGTCGCAGTTGACCCGCAGAGCCGCAACTATATCCTTGAAGGCATAAGGGAACTCAACAGGAACGGTTCGACTATTGTCTATACTTCGCATTATATGGAGGAAGTCGAGCAGTTATGCACGCGGGTTATGATCATGGATAAAGGCAGAGCCGTCGCAGTCGGGACAAAAGACGAGCTGAAAGCGATGATAAAGGAGGGCGAAAAACTGACAATGGAAATATATGACCTTCCCGAGTCTGTTTTCAACGAAATAAAGAATATAAACGGCCTGTTTCACGCGGATTATTCCGAAAACCGTTTGACGGCGCGGTGTGCCGCCGGGGGACATCACCTGATTTCGATTTTGGACATACTGAGGCGCGGCAATATCGGTTTTGGGCGGATTTTTACCGAACCGCCCACGCTCAACGACGTATTCCTCGAAATCACCGGCAAAGAATTAAAGGACTGAGATTATTTAAGGAGGATTTTGTATATGTTTTGGAATATTTATTCAAAACGCATATTGTACAGCCTGCGGAGCAAAGATACTCTGATTTGGACATGGATATTCCCCATCATGCTCGCGACGTTGTTTTTCGCCACTCTGTCGGCTGTCGACACCGCCGGGCTGCTGCATGAAATTCCGCTGGGGGTCATAAATAACGACGCTTCTTTTTTGTCCATGCTCGAATCCGTTTCAGGTGAAGACGATAATCGGCTGTTTGATTTGACGGTACTGCAAAATATCGGCGAAGCCGACGAACTGCTCGAAAACGGAAAAATCGACGGATATATATTCGGTGAAGGGGAACCCGCGCTTGTAGTCGCCGCCGACGGCTTGAATCAAACCATAATCAAAAACGTACTCGAAGCATACCTTCAAACAAAAAACGCCGTCGGAGCGGTGATGATAAAGAATCCCGGAATGGCGGAACATCTGCCCGCATTGCTTGAACCTGTGAATTATACCAAAGAAATATCCCTGTCAGAAAACCCTCCCACCGATAAAGTAAATTATTATTACGCGCTGCTCGCCATGATTTGTCTTTACGGCGGATTTCAGGGGCTGACGACGATTACTTTATCGCAGGCAAATCTTTCTCCGCTCGGCGCGCGCAGGACTATGGCCCCCGCCGGACGTTTTAAAGTGATATTTTATGACCTGCTGGGCAGCATTACCGTGCATTTCTGCTGTCTTTTGATTGTCGTGGCGTATATAATCTTCGTGCTTGGGGCGGATTTCGGCTCAAAACTCTGGCTTGTGCTGCTGACCTGTTTTGCGGGGAGCGTTCTCGGCGTGGCGTTCGGGGCGATGGTCGCAGTCGCTTCAAAACTCAAGGAACAGGCAAAAGTCGCCATATTGATCAGCGTCACGATGATGTGTTGTTTTTTGTCCGGCTTGATGGTGGGCGGTATAAATTATATCGTCATGCAAAATGCCCCGGCAGCCGCGTGGCTGAACCCGGCGGCGCGCATAACAGATGCGTTCTACTGTCTGTATTATTATGATACTTATGACCGGTATATCCAAAATATCGCCGTCGTTTTATTAATGGCGGTTGTGATGTTCGCGGTTACGTCGATTTTTGTGAGGAGGCAGCGTTATGAAAGTATTTAAGGCATGTTGTATTGTGATTAAACGGCGTTATATATCGCTTTTGTTGTATTTCGGTATGTTTATGGGGCTTTCGATAGTTATGACTTCGCTGTATACGGTCAATTACAGCCCGGATTTTTCCGAGATGAAACCGAAGTTTACGGTTATAAACCGCGACGCCGAAAGTCCGTTGACCGACGGTATCGTCAAATATCTCGGCAAACGGGGCGATGAAGTCATTCTTGAAGACAGCAAAGAGGCGCTCCAGGATGCGACATTTTATCACGCCACCGATTTTATACTCATAATTCCGAAAGGATTCCGCGACGGTTTTTTGAGCAATTCGCCCGTAAAAGCCGAAACCGTCATGACGACCGAGTCGGCTTTGGGATATTACGCCGACAGTCTCGTAAATTTTTACCTGAACCTCGCGCGCCTTTATCTGGCGGCAGACCCGGCTATTGATGAAACTCTGCTCGCGGAAAAGCTGCATGCCGACTTGTCCGTGAGAATAAGCGCGGAGAAAAAACAATTCGGCGAAAGCGAACCGGTCAATGAAAACTATCATGTTTACGCGAGAATGACGGCTTATATCACCATGGTGCTTGTCATTCTCTGCATGAGCAGCGTAATGATGGCATTCAGGCGC
>WQXD01000191.1 GCA_009785015.1 Oscillospiraceae bacterium
CTTTTCCATGAAATCGGGATCATGCGCCCTCTTGGGAAGTAAAATATCGGCTCTGTTAAAACACATAAATTTTTATGCCTTCCGTATCATTTTTATTGTTATAAAAGATTGATTATCCCCAGGCTGTTTTCGTCGACTTCGATTTCGGCGTCGGCGCCGTAGTCCACGCCGTCCAGCCCAAACCCGAAAAGATTCAAAAAGTCCCTTTTGTATCCCTCCAGATCCGCCAAACCGGTCAGATTTTCGTCGTCGGCCAAATCCCAGCGTCTTTTAACTTCCGCCTGCACCGGGTCCTGCATCTCCAGATCGTCCATTCGTATAAACCCGTTTTCGTCGGTCAGGTTTTTTTCGGCCCGGAATTTTTCAAACATCCGGTAGATCTGCTGCGCGCAGTTTTCGTGCAGCTTTTTTTGTTTCATCACGGAAAACAAAATGGAAATATACAGCGGCAAAACGGGAATCGCAGCGCTCGACTGGGTGACGACCGCCTTGTTGACGGAGACATACGAACAAACGCCGTACAATCCGTTCAATTTGTCCGAGGTGGCCTTCAGGTGGTTTTTCGCCGCCCCGACGGTGCCGTTTTGGTATATTTCGTGGGTGAGCGGCGGGCCGATATACGTATAGCTGAGAATTGCGGCGTTTTCGCTCAGAAGATTGTTTTTTGCCAACACCCCGGCCCAGATTTCCAGATCTTCGCCGCCCATCACCTTCACCGTGTTTTTTATTTCCTCCACGGTTGCGGGCCCTACTGCGGTTTCGTTTATTTTCCATCCGGACAGATCCACACCTTTGGAACGGTACTCCTTCCCTATCGGTTTCAAAACGGACGAGTAGCGCTCGCCGGTGTCGGGGTCGAGCCTTGCCGGGGCGGCTATGCTGTAGATCAGCATGTCGATTTTCTTCCCGGCGTCTTTGAAGACTTCGCACACTTTTTGTTTTGTCTCATGGGCGAAGGCGTCGCCGATTATCGTCTTGAGATACAGCCCCCGTTTATTCGCCTCTTTTTGGTAGGCGGCCAAATTGTACATTCCCGCAGTGGCGGTCCTGCCGCGGTCCTTTTGGGCGTTTTTTTCAAAGGCGACGCCCACCACCCCCGCCCCCAGCGCGAAAGAAGCCGCCAGCGCCGAAGCGAGCCCGTATCCCGCAGAGCAGCCGATGACGAGCGCATTTTTTACTTTTGGTATTTCGAGTTTTTTTTGCGCGTCAAAATATTCGATATTGTTTAAGATATTTTTTTCGCAGCCTTTCGGGTGCGCTGTCGTGCAAATAAAGCCCTTTATTTTAGGTTCGACGATCATTTTCCCGAAAACCTCCCTTTTGGCTACATTATACTACAATTTAAACCAATTGTCAACAATTAAACAAGTAAAAAACGCGAATATGATAAAAAGATTTCTTGACAGAACCCAAAATATGTAGTATACTGCTAATATATGAAGAATAATGGAGGAAAATTTATGTCGAAAATAAAATTGAGCGAATGGGAGCCGCAGATATTCTTTCAAAAGCCAAAGAAGCGCGCAAATTTTATTTTAAGGGCGTGATCGATTGAGCGATGTTTATAAGAGCGGCAGATGGGTTTATTCTTCCAAGACGGACAAAATAAAATTCACTTCGTCGATACATATAATCTCCCTTGCCGTATTGTTCCAGTATTTTATATTCAAGGAACTGCCCGAAATCATATATGGTATTCTCGGTTTTTTTATCCGCGACGCATTCATTTGGGATTTTTTTGACCCGGAAGAAGTCAGTTATATGATTTTCAACGCGATGGCGATTATTACGACGCTTGTTTCCTGCGCCGCGACGGGGGCGTTTATTATTTTATGCTTTCAGAAATTCGGGCCGGGGACGGACTCTTTTTTTGCGAGGGATCGTGTGTCGTATAAATTTAAGCTCCCCTCTAACACCCCCGTTTTGCTTATAGCGGGGGTGTGCATCATGGAATTTTCCTCATTTGCGTATATGTTTTTAAATGTTTTCCTCGATAAATTTTTCGGCGTTTCGCCGGTTTTGCCTTCGGACACGTATTCGTATTTTCCCCAGACCGGCGCCGGGGCGGTTTTGTACTTTATATCGCTTGTGGTAATTCCCGCCCTCGCCGAAGAATTTGTGTGCAGGTACGTGATGCTCAACGCGCTGAAAAAATACGGGAACACATTCGCCATAATTGTCTCATCCGTTTTTTTCGGGTTTATGCACGCGCGCGCGAGCGCGCTCATATATGCGACCGCGATGGGCCTTTTTTTGGCGTATATCGCGATAAGAACAAAATCCGTATGGTTTTCGGTGATACTTCACGCATTGGTCAATTGTATCTCCTTTGTTTTTTTGTATCTGTCCTCGCTGCCGTTTTTATACGACGAATCGGTGGATATATTGTATCTGATGTTTTCGGCTCTGATATTTTTCGTATGCGCGGTATATCTGATAGTTTTGATACTGAAAAAAAAACACCGGTACGATAAACTTGCTGCGCCCGTAAATTGCGTTCATATTCCGGCAAAACACAAACTGCTTTTTTTCTTCAACGCCGCTTCGATAATATTTTTTGTTTTGACTATATTCAAAAGCCTCGAGGAATACGGTTTTTTGGGAGTGTGAAAATTTTGGAAATTTTGGATAATCACGAGTATTTCATGGAAAAGGCGATCGAGTGGGCCGGGGTGGCAAACCAAATGGACGAGGCGCCGGTCGGCTGCGTCATCACCCAAAACGAAAAAATAATCGCCGCGGGATATAACCGCCGCGAAAACGATCAGAACGCGCTGGCCCACGCGGAACTCGCAGCGATAAAAACCGCCTGCGAAAAGACGGGTTTCTGGCGGCTCAATGAGTGCGATCTGTACGTTACCCTCGAGCCCTGCCCCATGTGCGCCGGGGCGATAATAAACGCGCGCATAAGGCGCGTCATATTCGGGGCATTCGACAAAAAGTCCGGGGCATTCGGAAGCGTGGTGAATTTAAACGATTTTGGCTTCAACCACAAGCCGGAGATAATAGGAGGCGTGCTCGCGGAAAAGGCGGGCGCGTTGCTCAGCGCTTTTTTCTCGGATTTGCGAAAAAAACAAAAAGGGCAGTAAAGTGCAGGTTCGTCACCATTCCTGCCGCGTGAAATTAGGCGGCGCGGCGGTTATCGCCACAAGGTCCCCGGTTTGTTTTAAAACGTAAAGCCCCTTTTTGTGCGCGTAACGCAGCACGTTTTCGGCGATAATTTCGCCCGCTATCGCCCCCACCAATTTGCGGCTGTCATTGTGAGCGTCCATATAGCCGCGGATTTTTGCTATCCGCTCTATATGCTCGTCGATATCGCCGACGGAAAGCTCGGTTTTGATTTCCACAGGCATGGCGTACTGACCGTTTTCGAGAAAAAAATCCGCTTCCGCCAATACCCGGCCATTCTCGACAAACTTATAATGCGAGCTCTGTTTATTGAAAGGGAACCCGATTTCGTTGAATTTTTTCCAAAGCTCCGCTTCAAACATGGCCTCGGTCAGTCTTCCTTGCAGATTGCCCAATCCTCCGATATTTTTGGATAAATCCGCAATAGTTTTTTCAATAGCCGCAATAGTTTTTTGGGTATTTTTTTCCGATGCCATGAGAGCGGCCCAGACGTTTTCAAATGTATTCCCTTTTGCCGCCTCGTCTGCTTGTTGTGTGGTTGTATTTTCCATGAATAAAATTTTCCTCCTCACTTGGGCAATTTTTTTGGTTTGTTTATTTTTTTCACTTTTTTTATCTTGTCAAATTATTGTATCATATCCGCCATATTTTGTCAAGGGGAGGCGAAAACACCCGTCACGCGGTTTTTTCGTGGTTCTACCGTGGTTTTGTGGGTGCTCGCGTGCCACCCTCTTTGCGAAAGAGGGCAAAGATACGCCATTTTTTCGTCCGGCAAATTCCATTTTCATGCCTCGAAAAATTTATATTTTAATATAGTAATTCTATTATAAAAGAAGACCACCGCTTAAACTTGTCACGAAAGCACCTTTTTTTGGCACGAACGGAAATTTTTCGCCGTTCGTGCCATTTTTTGTGCGTTTCGTGCCAAATCCCGCACAACGCATTTTTTTGTGGACATGCAACTTTTTTCACTTCCCGGCAATTCCGGTAAAAATGGAGAATCATGGTCTGTATTAAAAACATACGGCTTTGCCGAAAAATCACCCCGCCTATACGTGACACCCCTCCCGTGGAGAGGAATTTTGCAGGTAAATGTATATATATGGTTGACTATTCAAAAGACATATGTTATAATAATATCAATACAAATGTTATATTCAAGAGGTTCAAATATGCAATTGCCCGATATAATAAAAGAGATACGCAAACGAACTGGAAACAGCCAAAAATCGTTGGCTGCCGCGCTGAACGTCAGCTTCGCTACAATCAACCGCTGGGAAACCGGGCGATGCGAACCGGCGCCCATCGCTATGGATGGCATACGCGCCTATTGCTGGCGCAAGGGCATTGATTACGCGGAGTTTGAA
Source organism: Oscillospiraceae bacterium (assembly GCA_009785015.1). The sequence goes on from WQXD01000191.1 coordinate 4,497, forward strand.
GGCAACACCATAAGAACCGGGAGCGGGACAATCCAACTGTATCACGGTTCAAAAAACGGAATCGTGGGAGATATAAAACCCATAAGCCGGGATTTGTGCGATTTCGGAAAAGGTTTTTACATGGGAACGGAGCGGCTTCAGCCTTTGACGCTGATCTGTAATTTCCCGAACGCTAAAATGTACACGGTCAGCGCAGATTTGACCGGACTCCGTATCCTTGAGGTTGAGGTAGGCATAGACTGGGCGCTGCTTATAGCCTATCACCGCGGGAAAATGGAGCATATAAAAGACAGCGGCATTTACCGGAAATCTGCGGAGATGTCTGACGGTTGCGACATGATCGTCGGGGACATAGCCAACGACAGGATGTTCGTGGTTTTAGACAGGTTTTTTTCCGGCGAAATATCCGATGCCGCGCTCATAAACAGCCTGTCGGCGCTGAAACTAGGAAAGCAGTATGTGGCGCTCACCGAGCAAGCCTGCCGACAAATTGAAATAATAGAGGAAAAATCCGTCAGCGAAGCCGAGCGCACCGTACTGCGCGTAGAAAGCGAGGCTTACAGGCAGGAAGGTATTCGCCAAGCGGAGGAAATCTGCAAAAGGCATCGCCGGGACGGACGTTTCTTTGATGAGATAACAGAAGGGGGTATATGAACATGAAAAAAGCTCTCGGCGGATTTGAGCGTCAGCTTTGCGACATTCAGGGTCGGCTTTTTGAACGCTCGCTGAAAAAGGGTTTGGATTCCCCCGATTTTGTGGAAAAATTCATGAACAGCAAAACCTGCGGTTTTTTGGATTTGCCGTATGACCGGCTGCAGTGGGCCGGGGAGGAATATATAATGGAAGACTTGCTTGATGAGATGCCCGTAAAACCGATTGGGGAACGGTACGGCAGCGAGGAGTTATTTTGGATGGGGTATATATACCGCTATTGGCACTACATGACCGGTGAGAGCGGCCGCGACATATACATCCAGGCAAAGGCGCGCCGCATGAAGGAGTGTTATCTTGGTTTTCACACTTTGGACGCAGTCATGGCGATCGAGGACTTAAAGGAAATTTATCGGCAAGAGCAAACTTTGCGGCAGTAATATATATAATGGACATATGGGAAATGTTTTTGTTGATTGTATGGTGTATAATGATATCACCGTGCGGAAGGAAGTGGCAATCATGCAAAACGACTATATAAAACCATCGCTTGATTATATCGAGCAGAATCTGAAAACCGATATTACAACCAAAGAACTCGCGAATATGGCAGGTTATTCCATCACGCATTACCGCCGTATGTTCGAAAAGCTGACAGGCTTGCCGGTCGCGAATTATATTTCCAAAAAGCGCATAAATCATGCGCTGTTTGAAATATTGGCCGGGCGAAAGGCGATTGACGCGGTTTTGGAATACGGCTTTGACACTTATGCGGGCTTTTATAAAGCGGTTATAAAAATGTATGGCTGTTCTCCGATGAAATATTTAAGTATTTACAAAGATTTAACACCAAAAGAACTGGAGGATATACTCATGGATTACAAACTGACAAAAACACAAAAAGATAAAATAATAGAACGCTGGGGAGACGGTTTTTATAAAAAAATTTTAGAGAATTTCGACCTATATACGCAAAAATGGAAATTGGTTGATTTTGAATTCAGCGATATTTACTGGCACCACGTTGTTTTTTACTGCAAGTCCGGGCTGTACGGCGACTGCGTCTTAAAATTTTACGACGACGATGAATTAGAGCGTGAATATAGCGCCCTGTGCGAATACAACGATAACGGCAAATGCTATGTCAAAGCGCTGGGATACGAGCACGGCGACCGCTCATGGGGAGCAATGCTTATCGAACGCATTTTTCCGGGGGAAAAACTGAGCGATGAGTTGTCGCTCGAAAAACGCTTGGAAGTATTTTCGGAGCTGTTCAATGAATCGTATACCGAAACCAAAAACCCCGATATATATTACTCTTATGCGCATTGGGTCGACAGCATCGGTATGCCGGATGAGATATTGTTCAACGACAGAGCCCCCGAAGATTCCGACGAGATAAAATTAAAAGAATCATACCCCGAATTATACCCCCACAGGCTGAAAGCAAAAGAGCTGTATTTAAAACTGGCGTCCGTTTACGACAAAAAGCTGTTGATTCACGGCGGCCTGCATTCCGGAAATATCATATCGTGCAAAGAGGGAAAATATAAGATTATAGAACCCGCCGCAGTCATCGGCGACCCCGTATTTGACATAGGGACGTTTATTTTCGGCGAGTGCTGCTGGTTTACAAGAGACATGGCAGAGCAAAAAAAAGCGGAAACAATCATAGATTATTTGGAAAAAAGCCTGAATATCCCGAATGAAATTTTAAGACAGCTTTTTTACCTGGCCACCGTCATGTCCCATTGGGAGAATGTCAATAAAAAAATTGAAAGAATAAAATTTGCCGAAAGCGTTTTAAACAATGGGAAATAGTTGCCTTTTTTTGTTTCTTTCAAACCACGATGATCTCCCGCTCGCCGCCGGTTATACATCTGCC
>WQXD01000192.1 GCA_009785015.1 Oscillospiraceae bacterium
AAAATGTGTTGACAAATGCACCGGAAAGTGTTATAATAGGACTGGGCGGTGGGAAAATGAATATATTGCCGAATGCGGATAAATCCATTATTCCGACAGAAAAATTTACTCAATATGCGCTTAATCCTCTGAAAGAGCCTAATAAAGCTATTGCATTTGAAAGAGCCTTGGGATATAATAAAAATAATGCCGATGAATTGATTTCAAATATTCGTGAACATTTGTCGCTGTTCAAAGTCGTCGAAAAAGGCGACAAAGGTTTTGGAATGCAATATGAAGTAGTATTAAATTTATTAGGTGCTAATAATAAAAAAGCAAATGTATTAACAGGGTGGATTATTGATAATCAAACAAACGAACCGCGGCTCACTACTGCGTATGTAACAAAAAAGAAGGTGTTGTAATGATCGAAATTAAATTATATGATAAAATAAAATTGAAAACCGGAGAAATTGCAAGAATTGTAGATATTCTAAAAAATGAAACGACAACAGGATATATTGTCGATATTGAAGAAGATGATGATTACCGTACAGAAACAATTTTCATAGACGATATCAAAAGTATCTTTATTGAAAAAGAGATACCTTTGAAAAGTGCGGTATAATCTCTGAACAACAAAATCACACAACGAAGCCTAACGGTAAAACCACGTTGGGCTTTCATTAAACGCAAGCCAGAATCTGGATGGTGGGAACATGATAAATAATGGAATTAATAACGAGCGGGTAAAACAGGCGAAAAGCGAGGTGAGTGTTATTTTATCCCTTGATCAAAAATCAGATAATTTCACGAAAATCCTGAATAAAGCGGCAGCAGACCATATGTGCGTATTTGATGAATAAAGCGGCGAAGGGCATGATATGGTGACGGATACGTTGTATTGCGAAGATGTTTCCGGGTGGCTTGTCCCTTTGGATATGGCTGACGAACTTCTCGCGGTCAATAAAAAACACAGACGGGGAATTGAGTGGAGCGAATTTTTTTGTTTTGCCGAATGGCGGCAAGAAGGAAGCGACATAAAGATAAACTTCAAAAAATATCCGATTTACATCGATGAAATGGTATCGGTCAGCCAAAAATGAAAAGCCGGAAACAAAAAAAACGCATGACGAAAGCTCAACGTAAAAATACGCCGAGCTTTTGTTGTACACAGATCATAAAAAAGTGAAAACTCGCATGTTAAAATGTAAATAACAGTCCGCAGCCGCCCGTTACTATAAATATAACGATAAACGGCGTTATGCACCCCAGAAATATCCCCAGGGCCAAAGCCCGGCTGCGATGCGGCGCAGTTGCCCACATCACCGCCCAGACGATCGTCCCGAGTATCGCATACGGAATACCAAAAATCATCGCGACAAACATCCAGCCGTAAAATCCTCCGAAAATCCAGGATACGGCGAATAAAAAAAGCACCGCGGCAAAATACGCAATATAGAATTTTTTGTTTTTGAACGGATTTTCTTTTTTTGGCGGCATTTCTTCCGGCGGCTGCCGGCTATTGTTGTTTTCGTCCATTTTTAATTACCCCCGATAAAATAATTGCCATATATATCGCCCCAAGCCCGCATATGATCTGGTATATTGTCAGCTGCGCCCATACAATCGGGTTTTCGCGGATAAACTCCGTAAAAAACCTGAATATGAAATAAGCGAGAAGATACAGCTTGAATAGTATCCCGGCGGTTTTTACCCTGTTTTGAAAGTATGCCAAAGCCGCGAACATGATTAGGTGGAACGCCGATTCAAACAACTGCGCGGGCAGCCGAAGCAGCCCGTCACCGAAATCAAAGCCCCAGGAAGCCGTTTTTCCGTAACAGCACCCGGAAAAAAAGCAGCCGAGCCGCCCCACCGCCAAACCGAGCGCGACCGAAGGGGCGATCACGTTTCCGAGTTTTAATTTTATACCCGATATTTTTTTGATTGCGGCGACGCCGAACATTCCGCCGATAAGCCCGCCGACGATGGATTTGCCGTACAATATCCCGGCTATGTCGCGCCCCTCAAAAATCAGCGGCAGCTTTGACCCGATCACGCCGCAGACCAGCGCGGAAAACACGATTTTCACCGCGCCCTCGCCCACCTGCCCGCGTCGCTTCAAACCGATAAAATAATACGCCAGACCGGCGATCATCCCCAGCGAGACAAAAAAAGTATATGCCGGAATCCCCGCTATAGCCGGGCCGCCGCCGCCGTATAACCTTTCATGGGAGTCGAACATCTTTTTTACCGCCTTTTTTCCATATTTTCCATATTTTCGGGAAAAACATGCCGGTACTTTCCATATATCCCTCATACCCGGCAAATTCTTCCCGCAAAAGCGTTTCTTCCTGCCTTGCGCGGTAGTACATGAAAGGAATAAATACAAACGCCGTCAAAACGGCGCCCATCCAGTTCGTATAAGCGACACTGCCGCCAAAGAGCATGAGCATGAGCGATGAATACAGCGGATGGCGCGCTATCCTGTAAACTCCACAATCGACCAAATGGTGCCCTTTGTATATTTTTATATGGTTTGCCCAGTTGCCGCCAAGCTGTATCCTTCCTGAGATATTGACTGCCGCCCCCGCGGCGATCATCGCCGTTCCGAGGATTGCGGCCCAAATATTTTCCAAATGAAGGGCGCCGGCCCCAAAACGCAGCGCCGCGAAGTAGACGGCGTAAAAAGCGGCCATGCTGCCCGTGGCGACGATTGAGCGCCTGCTTTTTTTGACGGCGTTTTCGCCGCCGCCGTATTTTATAAAGTCGACGGCGACAGCCGCAAACACCGCCACGACCGACAAAGTGATGACTGTGGAAAAAATATACGCCGCCCATGATATGCCAAATAAATTGAATTTCATTATATTTTTTGATTTAAAGAAAGGTAAGAAAATTTTATGAAAATCGGATTGCTTTCAAGCGAGATAAAACAGCGCGCAAATACAAATGAATTATTTGAGGCGATAAAAAAACACGGCTTTGAGTCGACGCAGCTGAGCTTTTCGTCTGTTCCGGAATTGAATTTCAAATCGACGGGTCAAATCGAGTTTCCCGAAAAAGTAGACGACAAAATAATTTCGGTTATTTGCGCCGGCGCAAAAAAACACGGCGTCGAAATACCCGTATGCAGCGGCACGTTCAACATGGCGCACCCGGAGCCGGAAGTCCGCGAAAAGGGAATAAGAAGATTTGAAGCTCTCGCATATACGGCGCAAAAATTGAGTTCCAAATTTATATCTCTTTGCGCAGGCACGAGATGCCGGGAAAGCCTCTGGGTTTATCATCCCGGAAATTCCACCCCCGAGGCATGGGCCGACATGATGGACACCATGAAAAAATGCGTGAAAATCGCGGAGAGATACGATATAGTGCTGGCCGTCGAGACAGAAGCGGCGACTGTCGTGGACACCCCCGAAAAAGCGCGGCGGATGATGGACGAAACCGGTTCGGGAAATCTGAAAATGATCATGGACTGCGCGAATCTATTTCACCCGGGCGAGGCGGCAAAAGAGAATGTCCAGAAAACAATAGCTCACGCATTCGAAATCTTCGGAGACGACGTGGTCGTCGCCCACGGCAAGGATATCGCGGAATCCGACGGGATACGGTTCTGTCCGACCGGAGAGGGTATAGTCGATTACGCGCAATTTGTCAGATTGCTGAAAAAACACAACTGCAAAGGCGATATATTGCTGCACGGGATTTACGACGAAGGCAAACTGGCATACGCCCGCAAAACGATAAAAAAAGCGATGGAAGAATAGAAATCAATTGTCCCGGTTGAGGATCCGGGAGAGAAAAGCGCGGGTTTTTTCATGTTTCGGATTCCCGAATATGTTTTCCGGAGCGTCTTGTTCCGTTATCACGCCGTCCGCCATAAAAACGACCCGGTCGGCCACTTCGCGGGCAAAATCCATCTCATGGGTCACGATGATCATCGTCAGCCCGCCCTCGGCGAGATCCCGGATGACTTTCAGCACCTCCCCGACCATTTCGGGATCTAAGGCCGATGTCGGCTCGTCGAACAGCAGCGCCTCGGGCTCCATCGACAGGGCCCTCGCTATGGCTACGCGCTGTTTCTGGCCGCCGGATATCTGATGGGGCTTGGCGTTTATATATTGATCCATCCCCACCTTTTCGAGGTATTGCAGCGCGGTCTTTCTTGCCTCCGCTTTTTTGCGCTTGAGCACTTTGACCTGCCCCACCACGCAATTGTCCAAAACCGAGAGATTGGAAAAGAGATTGAACTGCTGGAACACCATTCCCATCTTCGTGCGCAGCAGCGCGGGAGGGATCTTCGCCTCGACTATGTCTTCGCCGTGAAACAATATATTGCCGGCAGTCGGGGTTTCGAGCAGGTTGACGCAGCGCAGCAAGGTGGATTTGCCGGACCCCGAAGCCCCTATTATACAGACCACCTCGCCTTTTTCTATTGAAAAATCGATGCCTTTCAATATTTCGTTGGCGCCGAAATTTTTTACGAGCCCTATAACTTCCACTACAGCCATTCTATTCCACCTCCGGTGTTTTCATGTCTTCGCGCCGTTTTGCCCTCGAGCCGAGCACCGTGTAGGAAGCGGGGCCGCGGAGCTTTTTTTCAATCAGGCGAAGCAGCCGGGTGGTGGTGAAAGTCAGCGCGAAATATATCGCGCACGCTATCAGGGCGGTTTGGTAATAATAGAAATTTTTGCCGTATATGCCTTTTGTCTTAAAAAACAGCTCGGATAAACTTATCACGTTTAACACCGCCGTGTCTTTTATATTGATGACAAATTCGTTGCTGGTCGCGGGCAGGATATTTCTGATCGTCTGCGGCAGGATGATATTGAACATGGTCTGCCCGTGGGACATACCCACGGCGTGCGCCGCCTCAAACTGCCCGGAGTCGATGGAGTTTATCCCCCCTCTGACAATCTCGGACATGTATGCACCGGTATTTATGGACACGACGAAGATACCCGCGAACAGCGGCGTCATGTGCAGCCCGAACCACTCCGCCGAGCCGTAATAGATCACCACCGCCTGTATTATCATCGGCGTGCCGCGAAAGACTTCGATGTATACCGTGAGCAGGGTATTTATTATTTTAAAGGCGATCCGTTTGAAAATCGAATCCGTTTCCTTGACCGGTATCGTCTTGACGACGCCGATAAGCAGCCCGATAACCGAACCGAATATCGTCCCCAGCAGGGCGACCTGCATCGTCGTCAGGGCCCCCGCCAGAAATCCCGCGGCGTTTACTTTTATTATATTTATGATTATTTCCATCGGGATATCATTCTTCCGAATCAGCCATAGCCTGTATCATCAGCTGTTCGCGTTCCTCCTTGCTGATTTTGGCGAGCGCCTGATTTATTTTGTCTTTTAAAGCGCTGTCTTTTATCATCCCGATGGAGATATTCGCCTCGTTTACGTCATAGGAAAACCCCTTGCCGGCCTCAAATTCGATATAGGTCAAATCACCATGCACCCCCGAAACATTTTTCGCGTGGGGGCTCTCTGAGACATATCCGTCGATAAACCCGGATTTCAAGGAGTTGGTCATCGAAGAAAAGTCCGGCAGCGCTTCCTGTTTATTCACGCCGGGTATCTGGTCGATCACCTCGTAATGGGTGGTGTTGAGCTGGCCGGTGATTTTCGCTCCGTTGAAATCCGCCAGTGAAGAAGCCCCCGCATAGGCCCCCTCGGCCTTTACTACAATCACCAAATCGGATTCGTAGTAGTAATCGGAAAAATCGATGACTTCCTTTCGGTCGTCCGTGGGCGACATACCGGCGATGATCAAGTCCAATTTGCCGGAAGTGAGCGCCGGAATCAAGCCGTCCCAGTCCGTCTTGACAATCTCGAGCTCCATGCCGAGATAATCCGCGATTTTTTTCGCCATCTGGACGTCATACCCGCCCGCATAGCCGGTGGAATCGTTGCTTATCGCGACGGCGCCGTTGCTGTTATCGGTCTGGGTCCAGTTGAACGGGGAATAATCGCACTCCATGCCGACTCTCAATTTTTCTTTCGACAAACCCGAGCAGCCCGGCATCAGCGCCGGCAGCAAAATGGCAAACAGCAGTAAAACAAATACTTTTTTCATGGTTGATATCCTCCTTAAAATAAATTCACATCATTTTTTTAACTTGATTTACGATATGGGCCCCGGCCAAGGACGAAAGCATCGAAGTCCCGGCCTCGTAGCCGCCTTCTTTTTCGGCTTCGGGCGTGCAGACATAGCCCGGCAGCGCCCCGTTTGTGACCTCGAAGACAAAAGTCCGTTCCGCGCCCGAGGCGGCCTTGATGTCCAGCGCGTATGAGACAAACAGCTCCCCTTGTATGCCGACGATCAAAGTGCCGCCGATGGAAACCGTTTGAATTTCGCAGGGGAGTTCCTTTGTGACAAATCCTTTTTTGTGCATTTCGGCGAAAGTCACCGCGTTTTCCGCCCCGAAAAGCGCGAGTTCCGCGTTTCGCATGGAGATATAGCCGGCATTTCGGGCGCGCTCGAATTCCGCCTTCGCTTTTTCCAACTCTTTTTTCGCTTCGTCCGCCGGCGCGAAACGCCGCAGGGGCAGCTCGATTTGCTCGCTTTTTACTTTTATGGGCGCGGTTTCATAAAATGTCATACTTTCGACGCAGCGCCTCGCTTCGACGGCAATCGTAGTGCCCGCCCGCGCCGCTTCTTCGAAATTTTGGCCTGTGCGGTGGTAGCGCGAGCTCTGGTCGCCCGAGGCCCCCTGTGCGAAAAGCGCGACCGCATTCGGGTAGGCAAATGAAAAATACCGCCTTATATACGCCGGATAATCCGCGGATACCAACGTATTTTCGGCGTGAAGGAACGTGGGGTGCAGCGCGTAATTCACGAGGCATGCCCGTACTTCGCCCGATTTGTCCTTTACCGCGAGCACGTTGACCGACGGGTCGCAGATTCCGCCTTGCTTCCGCCGGTTGCCGCCGACGCCCTGCTCCGCCCCGCATATGCCGGTCCCCGATCCGAACTCCGCCCGGAAGGTTTCGGAAGCGGCCTTTTCTATGAGGCGGCAT
>WQXD01000193.1 GCA_009785015.1 Oscillospiraceae bacterium
GAAATTCAAAATAGACTTGTCTGTGTCAATCCCCCAAATTTTATGCCCGTCGGCTTTGTATGCTTTGGCCAAAGAGCCGCCGATCAATCCCAATCCCACAATTCCTATATTCATGACCTCACTGCCTCCCGTATTTTTCGCACCTTTTCGGATACTTCGGCGAACTGCTCCGGCGTGAGCGACTGCGCGCCGTCACAGAGCGCGTTTGCGGGGTCGTTGTGCACTTCTATCATGAGACCGTGCGCTCCGGCGGCCACCGCCGCCATTGCCATCGGTTCCACCAATCGCGCTATCCCGCAGGCATGGCTGGGGTCGACCACCACCGGCAAATGCGACAGTTCCCGCAGCATCGGCACTGCCGACAGGTCAAGCGTGTTGCGGGTATAGGTTTCAAATGTGCGGATACCCCGTTCGCAAAGTATGATATTGTAGTTGCCGCCCGCCATGATATATTCCGCGCTCATGAGAAGTTCCTGGAGCGTATTGGCCAATCCGCGTTTGAGCAGCACGGGCTTGCGGGTCATTCCCAATTCTTTGAGCAATTCGAAATTCTGCATATTTCGCGCTCCCACCTGGATAATATCGACATGCTCGAACGCCGGGAGATGGTTTGCGTTCATAATCTCGGTGACGATGGGCATACCCGTTTGTTTTTTTGCCTCAAGCAGCAATTCCACGCCGTTTGTACCCATGCCTTGGAAATCATAGGGGGAAGTGCGCGGCTTGAACGCTCCGCCGCGCAGGATTGCCGCCCCGGAAGCGTGGACGCTTTCGGCGATTGAAAGGATTTGTTTTGGAGACTCCACCGAACAGGGGCCCGCCATTATCTGAAAATATGCACCGCCGATTTTCAAATCGCCGACATCGATCACGCTGTCGTCCGGGTGGAATTTGCGGTTTGCGCTTTTGAACGGCTCGGAAATGCGCTTGACCGAATCGACCATTTCCAAACTTTCCAAAAGTTCCGTGTCAATTTGGCTCGTGTCGCCGATCAAACCGATTATGGTGTGAAATTCACCCTTTGAAATATGGACGGTAAGCCCCCTGTCTTTCAGCCATTCGGTAAAATTTTCGATCTGTTCGTTTGTCGCGCTCGGTTTTAGCACTGCTATCATACGCTGTTTCTCTCCTTTAAAAATTTACAATTATTTTGCCGACGACAAAAGTCCCCGAGCAAGTTTTGGCTTGCTCAGGGACGAAAATGACATTTATAAATCTATTTCCCTTGAACCCTTTTTTTGAGCGCGAGCAAAAACGCTCCCGCGGCCGCGGTCATTCCGAAGAAAATCACAGTTGCGGCGTCGCCGGTAGTCGGGGCTGCGACGGGGGGAGGGGTTTCCGCAGGCGCCGGCGCGACTTCGGCAGGCGCGGCGGGCTCAGGTGCGGGTTCCGGCTCGGGCTCGGGTTCCGGTATGACTTCTTCCCAGACGACCGGCTGCCCGTTTATGCTCTTTATCAGAAGCTCATAGGCATGGTCTTCTTCTCCCGAGCAATAGGTGGTTATTTCCAAATAGGCCATGTCGTCGGAGAACAGAGCCAAAAGGTCGTCATGCACCCCGGGGTGCTCTTCGCCGTTCATATAGAAGTAATAACCGTCCGCTTGTCTTTTGACCTCCACAATGAGAGTGCAGTTCGTTACGTCGGCGACTTCCACCGCCAATCTGCCCGTGCCCGAAAACGTGTTATCCACCGTGCTCTGATAACCTTCAAAGCCGATCTCTTCTTCGTTGGCCGGCCGGATGAGCGAAATGAAACCTGAAGTGGATTCCGGGTTGTCATGCCACATCGGCAAAGGATTGTTGAAGAAGTTGAGGGCGATCCAGGCGTCCCCGCCTACGGGGGATCTTCTTATGTCGAATTCAATTTTGAAACCGTCGAGCTTTATCTTCTCGTTGTAAACTATGCCGAACCTCGTGGTCTCGTCCGAATCGTCGGGTGTGTGCGTGTAGTTTGCTATGTTTACGATAAGCCCTCCGGGCGACTCTTCGAGCATCGGCATCATCTGCCGTTCTTCATGGTAGAACGTCAGCCATTTTTCGATACCCGCCGCGCCGACCGTCATCGTAAGCAGGGAAACGAGCAGTGAAATCGCGATGAAAAGCAAAAACATTTTTTTCATAAACTTGATTCTCCTTTGATTTTAATTATTTTTAATTTTGTAGCTCATTGGTTATTTGTTCGCGGATTTTTTCGCATCTGCTCACGGCGCCGCTCAAAACGGATTCGGCCTCGGCGTTTAATTTGCCGGCATAATCGCGGTTTTTCATCATTTTTGTGTTTATGTACACATTCATGGCGGCCCCTTGGGCGGCTGCGCGGGAACTGACGGCCGCGATGCCGACGTCGCTGATTACGAGCTTTGAGCCCTTTTGGGCGAGTTCTTCGGCAATTTCGGCGATGCGCGCGCTCTCCCGGAGTATCTCCATGGGAACCCGGCAGGCCCCTTTCAGCGCTTCCTCGAGGATCTGCTCCCGCTCCGCTTTGTCCCTCGGTAGCGTGTAAGCCGCGGCGAGCGGCGCGAACGCTTTTGCGTCCTCCCCGATCAGCTCCGTCAGTTTTTGGGCCGATTCCGAGGCGCGCGATATGATATCCTCTATATCCGCCTGAAACTGCTCATATTTCTTTTTGCCCGAAGTGAGGTTTGCAGCCATAAGACAGAGCGCCGCCCCGAGCGCCCCGATCAGCGCGCTCGCCCCGCCCCCTCCGGGAGAGGGTTCGGAGGACGACAAACCGGCGACAAAGCCTCGCAGGGTCTGTTCCATACTTTATAAAATTTCCTTTCGCAAATCAATAGGCCAGCTCCAAAGCGGCGAGCGCCTTGTCGATTTCCTTGACCATCTGGGTCTCGACTTTTTCCAAGCGGGAAGAGAGGTTGCGGTCGTTTTTTGAAAACATATCGACGAATACGCCGTCCCGCAGCTTGCTGCACCAAATGGAATCCCCCAAATCGATCACGCGGTGCTTGAAAATTATATCCAGCATTTCGGAGCTCTCTTCGTCGCGCGCGTGCTTGGTCTTCAGGCTCACTTCGTAATACGCCGGTATGACGTAATTAAGGGATTCGCACGCCAAAACCTCTATCACCGCCCCCGCGGTCTCGGGGTCGGGCACGGTGGAGGGCACGATAAAGGGGAAACAGCCTTCCATGCGGGTATAATAATTGTCCTGCTGCTCCGTGTATTTCGGGTACGGCACAATGCCGAAATCGGTTTCCATTCCGCGTATGTCCTCGACCATTTTGAAGGTATTGTTGAAAAACAAAGCCCGGTTGTCCATGAATATCCTGTCGTGGACCTCGCTGAAGTTGCTCCTGTCCGATTTGTTTTGGTACCATGAGTTGTTGTCGTAATTTATGGCAAATATCGTATCTATGACAGAAGCGAATTTTTCGTCTTTTGTCAGGGTGAATTCGGGCAGGCCGCCCCCGGTTTTAGCGACCGTTTCGACATCTGCGGCCACCCAAAAACAGGGCAGCACATACTTCACCATCGAGACGAGCCCGTACATGTCGTTTTCGTCCATTTTGCCGTTTCCGTCGACGTCGCGCGTGACCGATTTTACCATTTCCGCGTATTTGTCGAAAGTCCAGCCTCCGCTTTTGACAAGGCCGTAAGGGCTCTCCAATTCGAGTTCCGTTACCAGTTTCTTGTTGAACAGCAGCACATGGATCAAATCATACGTGGTTATGTCCACCGCCCCCACCGGAAACAGGATCAGATTCCCGAAAGTGAACGCCTGAGTCAGCCCGGAGTCCCAGTACGGTTTGTCCAGATCGATATACCGGCCGTATTCGTGAAACTTATACCCCAGTCCCTCCACAAAATAGCCGAACATGGGATCGCACCAGCCGGTGACAAAGTCATAATCGTCGTAGCCCGATTTTACGGATTTTCTTATCTTGCTGTAGTCTTCGGTTTCGGATATGGTGATGTTGAACCTTCCCTCCACCACCCTGTTGCGGCGGTAGATGTTGTCATTTACGAGATCGCCCGTTTCTTCCTCTATATTCACCAATCCATGCCAGGCATGGTTTTCGCCGCTCGACAAAACCCTGAATTCATACCCGCCCAAATCCATTTCGGGCACGTCGTCCGTGACCTTTGGATTTTGCGCCTCCGGGCTTTGGGCCTCGGCCGCATCCTGCAGGGCGCCGGTAGTGCCTGTCTTTTCCGCGCCGGGGGAAGCGTCGCCGCACGCCGCGAAAACAAACGCCGCAAAGACAGTCAAAACAAGCGAAAACAGTTTTTTCATAAAATTTCCCTCACATCCCGCATCGCGCTTTTTACCGTATTCTTCAATAAAACGCAGCTCGTGACCGCTCCGACCCCTCCGGGCGCCGGCGTCATCGCCGCCACGCGGCCCTCGAGCGCCTCATAATCCGCGTCGCCGCAGAGCCTGCCCCCGGCCATATTAACGCCCACATCGATCACGATCTGGCCGGGATGCGTAAAATCCGCCCCTACCATCTTCGGCGAACCCGCGCAGGCTATCAGTATATCCGCCCTGCGGCATTCCGCCGCGAGATCTTGCGTTTTTGTATGGCATATGGTTATCGTCGCGTCTCTTTGCAACAGAAGCATCGCCAGCGGCCTTCCAACAATCAGGCTGCGCCCGATGACCGTTATCTTTTTGCCCGCCGTTTTGATGCCGTAGAAATCCAAAAGCTCGATCACGGCCCGGGCGGTGCAGGGCGCGTACCCTTCAGAACCGCCTTCGTAGACAAAGGCGCTGCTGGCGCTTCCCATTCCGTCGACGTCTTTTTTCGGGGCGATCAGCCGCTTCGGGCCCTCATCCGACAAATGGCCCGGCAGGGGGCGGAAAATCAATATTCCGTGCACCGAATCGTCGGCATTCAGTTTGACCAAGGTTTGATCCAAGGTATCCTGCGCCGCGTCAGCGGGCAGCCCGGCTGTTTCAACTGCGGCGCCCGCGGCCGAAAAGCGCTTTATTATGCTTTTTTCATAGGAGACGTCGTCCTCCCGCCCGCCGAGCCGTACCACTGCGAGTTTCGGGATTATCTGCCTTTGGCCAAGTTCTTCCACTTGCCTTTTTATCTGCGCCATAAGCGCGTCCGCGACCGGTATGCCCCGCAATTTTTGCATTTATTCTCCTTATGTTGCCGCCTCAATTCCAAACTTCGTCCAATTCGTCGGGCATGAGAAGCGGGCGCATGTATTTTATCGTGTAATCTATGCCCCATTCGCCCCTGCGCCCGGTCCAGTATCCGGAATGCGGCTCTATGCTGAGGCCCCCCGTGTATCTGTTGGTGTACAGCATATCCATAACCGCGCCCCATTGTATCATGTCGAGTCCGGCGGGGGCATTGTCATACACATGGCCGTCGATTTTTACCACGCCCTTTATGTGCACGTGGCGCACATATTTCCCGAAGTCGCGCAGTTCCGCCAGATAATCGCGGTTTCCCTCCGCGGCATGCGAGGGGTCGTATTTTATGCCGAGGCCTTCGACCCGGGGCAGGATTTTAGACCATGCCTCCGGGCTCGTGACAAAGTTGTCCCAGGAGCAGTTATACACCGCCACTTTGACGCCTTTCTGTTGTCCGTATTGTACGAGCTCCGCCAGGTAGGCGGCGGCCGTGTCGATGTTTTCGTCAAAACTTTTGGAATTTACATAGTTTACGCCGCAGTTGAACACCGGGCAGCCGATTTTTGCCGCTGCGCCGATGAGCGCGAGATCGGATTGTTTCGCCGCTTCGTTTATGCTCCCGTCGGGACAAATGCGCATACCGCTCCAGCGCCCCAGCGAGCCCGCCGGTATTTTGTACTGCGCGGCCCATTTTTTTATATCTTCCGTTTTGGGCAGAAAATCGGCGGCGGCGCCGTCGTCGTTTACGCAGAATTCCAAAAAATCCAAGCCTTTTTTTGACGCGTAAGCAAAGCTCTCTTCATTCCAATCTTTGATTATTCCCAATTTCACAGCTGTTATTCCTCCCCTGCCGTCAGTTTAAAATATAATAAAAAGTGACGCCGGTGTAACCCTTGTTTACCGCCCCGTCGGGATTGTATTGGTTGGAAGGGTATAAATCCCATTCCTCATTGCCGGTAAAGGCGGGGGTTATCATTAGGCAGTCGTCATTCGGAACCAAATCGGGGAAATCTCCCGCCGCCGTGCCGAAGTCGTACCACTTGTCGCCATCTTTCACTTCCGAGCTCACGATCCGGTAGGACACGCCGGCCTTCAATTCGATGGGCGCGGGCAGCTGCGCGGTTTTGAAGCCGAGGGAGTCAAGGGGCGAATCCGGCTTGACCTCCGCGCTCACAAGCAGGGATTCCGAAGCCACGTCCCAGATGCGGATGATGTGGGAGTCGTTCATCTCGCCGTTTTGCGGACGGCCCACTGCCGATACGGTCATGTCGGCGAGGCATTCGAATTCATAGCCGACCGAACCCGAATAGTCGTTGCGTTCGCCGGTGGCGGCTTCTTTCATGAAAGATTTCGGCTGCGGCCCCGCGTCTTCGCCTCCGCCGCCGTCGGCGTCGTTTTTGCCCGCGTCGCCGCCGGAGGCTTTGTCCTCGCACGAAGTCAGAGAAAACACGGCTGTCAGGCATGTCAGAGAGATGATCAGCAGTACGGAAATGAGTTTTTTGATGTTCATATAAATACTTCCTTTTTTGATTGATTGTTGTACTTTGTCAAACTACATAAAATTTTATCATACAAATATGAACAAATTATAAATAAATATGCAAATCCACCCTTATTTCAGGGTGGATTTTGATTTTAAACCAAATTATTTTCATTTGAATTTTATCGCGTTTACGACCATGTAGTAGACGGGAATGGTCAAAAACACCATCCAGGCCGGGTGCCATATGTCGTAATCGAAACCGATGCAAAGAAAAAATATCGCGCACAGGACCGGGTACGGGAATATATTGGCTTTGGATCTGAAACCCTTGGCCTTGGTCATGGCGATCATCTCGTAATAGACGGGTATGGTCAAAAACAAGAGCCAGGTCGGGTGCCACAC
>WQXD01000194.1 GCA_009785015.1 Oscillospiraceae bacterium
AAGTCAGTATTTTACGATATTTTCCAAAAAATGTTATACAATACATAAGCGGGATAAAAAATAAAAATATCGCTTCTACTAATGATATAGGTTCATTTATAATATGATCATAATCATACAATTTCCAAACACACATCATAATTAAACAAAAAATCCCAAATATAGTTGCAATAATACCAATCCATTTAGCCGCAGTTTTAGGGAATATAATGCGTAATATAATAAACGGAAATATAAATATAATGATGAAAACAATTCCCGAATTAAACATAATTTTATCACTCTTAATATAATTTTTTTAGAGATGAGCAAAAATCGTGATATATATTTTGCCCTCTTTCGCAAAGAGGGTGGCACGCGAGCACCTTCAAAACCACGGTAATACCGCGTAAATTCCGCGTGACGGGTGTTTTCGTCCCTCCCAGCAAAGCATCTGATCCGGCAAAACACCACCGCCCCGCGGGGCGGAGCCTCTTTACAAAGAGGCCGGGGGGAGTATCACTCTTGCGTTGCTCTGCTACTATACATTTTTTTCGCTTTCCATACAGACAGCTCGAAAAATTTCATAATTATGTGCTATACTATTGAAGTGCAATGATTAAAGATGGAGTAAGAATTAATGAGTATAGCGTATATAGACACAAAAAAATTTCAACCAAATGATTTACAGGATTTGTTTTTATCCGTTGAATGGGAATCAGGAAAGTACCCTGATAAATTGGCTATTGCTATGGAATCTTCCAATACGGTTTTTTCTGCATGGGACAATGAAAAATTAATCGGTCTTTGTAATGCTTTAGATGATGGTATTATGACTGCGTATATTCACTTTTATTTGAAAAAACTGAGGAAAACGGCAGGTTTATCGCAGTCGCAGCTTGCCAAAGAAGCCGGCGTATCGTTGCGTTCTATACAAATGTACGAGCAGCGCAGCAAAGATGTCAACAAAGCGCAGGCGATCACGCTTGCCAAAATCGCCCGCGTACTCGGCTGCGATATAGAAGATTTGTTGGAAACTGAAATAATCTGAAAAACGTCAAAATTTTTTATTTTGCGAACCAAAGTTCGCTGCTATTTCCCTTGACAAAATTTCACTTACGTGGTATAGTAAATCTATAGTAAACCAAAAAAATATCGGGGAAGGTGAGATAATTATGGGTGCAAAAACGGAATTGAAACTTTGGTTTGACAAAAGCGCGGATACATGGACCCAAGCGCTGCCTTTGGGAAACGCGGAAACGGGGGCCATGATTTACGGCAGGACGGACACGGAAATCATAGCCCTGAACAACGACAGGCTGTGGTCGGGGCTGCCCGACGAGCAGCAGAACATGACCGCGAAAAACGCAATACCAACAGCGAGAAAATTGATAAACGAAAAAAAGTACGCAGAGGCGCATATGCTGGTCGACAACAAAATGCTCGGTCACTACAGCCAGAGCTATATGGCGCTGGGCAACCTGTATCTCGGTTTTTCGCATGAACAAGAAAAAGTATCCGGTTACGCGCGGGGGCTCGACCTGTCAAAGGCCGAATACAGCCAAACCTATAAATATGAAGGCGTGACCTACAAGAGGGAAGCGATTCTGTCCTATCCCGACAAGATCATGGCGATAAGGCTGACTGCCGACAGGCCGGCTTCCGTCTCGTTTTCCGCCGCCATGGATTCGCAGCTCAGATCCGCCGTGACAATAATATCCCCCGACACCCTCGAGCTCGCCGGGATTGCGCCGGTTTTCAACGACCCTGTATATGATTCGCCCGATTTGGCCGTCATATACGACGAATCCGAAGACCCGAAAGGCATAAAATTTGCCGCACGGATCAAAATCATCGCCGAAAACGGGAACATTTCTTCTTCGGGCGATTCATTGCAATTGGAAAACGCCGATTCCGCCGTCATTTTGCTCGCTACGGGGACTTCTTTTTCGTCATTCGACGAAATGCCCGACCGCGATTTTTCGCGCGAAATCGAAAATATTATAGCCGAAGCCGCGAAAAAAGGTTACGACAAGCTTTTTTTAAGGCATTTGAAAGATTATGAAAATCTGTTCGGGCGCGTCAGGCTCGATCTCACAAACGGCGAAAATACCGCGAGATACAACGAGAGCTATATCAACAAACCCACGGATATGCGGCAGGCGGAATTTGATGGTGAAACCGACATGGAACTCATCGCCCTGTATTTCCAGTACGGGCGTTATCTGCTCATATCGTCGTCGAGGGGCGACTCCTTCGCGGCGAATCTCCAGGGTATATGGTGCGATGAAATAAAGCCGCCGTGGTCGTCCAACCTCACGGTGAATATAAACACGGAGATGAATTACTGGCCCGCCGAAAACACGAATCTGCCCGAATGCCACAAACCTCTGTTCCACCTGCTGGGCGATTTGTCCAAGCACGGGGCCAAAACCGCGAAAACCCATTTCGGCTGCCGGGGATTTTCCGCCGCGCACAACGTCGACGTGTGGGCGCACAGCGCCCCGGTCAGAGGAAACGCCGTCTATGCGTACTGGCCGCTGGGCGGCGCCTGGCTCTGTTTGCACATATTCGACCACTATCTGTTTTCCAAAGACTATAATTTTCTTAAAAGATATTATCACGTTTTGCGGGAGGCCGCCCTGTTTTGCTACGACTGGCTGTATTTGGATGAGGAATACGGCAAATTCATGACAAGCCCCGCCACTTCGCCTGAAAACATGTTTGTCTACACCGACGCCGCCGGCGAAAAAAAATCGTCCTGCGTCTCAAAGGGCTCAAGTTGTGATATGGCGATTATCCGCCAGCTCTTTTCCGATACCATAGAATCGGCGAAAATACTGGGCACCGACACGGAATTCGCCGGCCAGCTCGAAGAACGTCTGGAAAATCTTTTCCCATATCAGATATCGCCGTCAAGCGGGAGGCTGATGGAATGGTACAGGGATTTCGAAGATGCGGAGCCGGGGCACAGGCACCTCTCTCATTTGCTCGGTGTGTATCCCGGGATCCACATAACAAAGCAAACCTCCCCGGAATTATTCGAAGCGGCGAGAAAATCCCTTGAAATAAGGCTCGCAAACGGAAGCGGGCACACCGGCTGGAGCTGCTCGTGGGTGATCAACTTGTTCGCCAGGCTGAAATCGGGAAACCGGGCCTATGATTACATAAAACAGCTGCTTTCAAAAAGCACGTATCCGAATCTGTTCGACGCCCATCCGCCTTTTCAGATCGACGGCAATTTCGGCGGGACGGCCGCCGTGGCCGAAATGCTGCTGCAGAGCCACGAAGGCTCAATCGAGCTTTTGCCCGCCCTGCCGGACAAATGGAGCGAAGGCTCCGTAAAGGGGCTGTGCGCCCGGGGGAATATAACGGTGGATATATCGTGGGAACAAAACAAACTCAAAAAAGCCGTGTTCTTCACCGAGGAAGACATAGACTCCGTAAAGCTGAGATACGGCGGCGAGGATTATGAGTTTGCCGTGAAGCCGTTCGAAAAAAATATATTCAAGCTATAGGGGGAAAATATGCCGAGGATATTCGCGTCACTCTTGATTTTTTTGATGGTTTTCGCCTTTTTTTCGTGCAGAGGCGAAACAAAGCCGGATGCCGCCGGTTCAAATGATACCGCCGAAACCTTTACCGGCGAAGAAGACCCCGCCGGGCAAAGCTACGCGGATACGCTGCCGGCCGCGGATTTTGAGGGTTATACTTTCAGGATAATAGCGCACCACACCTCGACCTGGATAAATTTTCCCGAAGAGGAACAAACCGGCGAGCCGGTGAACGACGCCATGCTCAGGCGCAACAAAGCGCTCGAGGAGCGTTTCAACATCAAAATCGAAAATATCGCCTTTGACAGCTCCGGCCCGGTTTTGGACAATGTAAAAAAGTCCGCGGCTTCGGACGATCACGCCTATGACATGGCGATAGCTTCCATGACGGGCACAATCGCCCCGCTCGCCTCATCGGGCATGCTCCGGGATTTGAATTCAATAAATCATCTGCGGCTGGATCAAAATTGGTGGTGCAAATCCATGTACGAAAACCTTCAGGTCGGCGGCAGGATTTTCTATACCACCGGCCCGATATCGGGGTTTTTCTTCTATGCCCCCGTCGCAATCTGCTACAACAAGCAACTCGCCCAGGATATGGGCATAGGCGATATTTACCGGCTTGTTTTAAATAACGAATGGACCGCCGATAAATTTTTTGAACTCATACAGGACAAATCCAAGGATTTGGACGGTGACGGGGCGGTGACCAAAACCGATTTTTACGCGCTGGCCTGCGACGGCGTGACCGGACAGGCCGCATATATCGCTTTCGGGGGAAGGCAGGTTACAGCCGACGGGGCGGGATATTTCAAATTAAACTTCGAGGACGAAAAAACGCAGAACCTCATAAACAAAGCGGCTCCGGTCTTCGGCGATATCTCCACGGCCTACAGCTCGAAAACGAAGGGCTATACGCGGGTTCCCGGGGAGCCGTATCCCGAAAATACGATTTTCATGGAAAACAGAGCGCTTTTTATCATAACCCCGATGGGCAACGTGGCGATAGATTTCAGAGCTATGGAAAGCGATTTCGGCATTTTGCCGCTCCCGAAACTCGATTCTTCGCAGCCCGAATATTATTCATACGGGAATCCGCACGGCCCCATCGGGATAGCGGTTCCCATATATTGCGAAAACGCGGAGCGCACCGGGTTGATTTTGGAAACCATGGCGGTGTTGTCATATGATCTGGTCCGGCCCGCCATGTACGACAATATGCTGCAGCAAAAAATAGCCCGCGACGAAGATTCCCAAAAAATGCTCGATATAATATACGAAAACACCTATTTCGACTTGAACACGATCCATAACTTCGGGGGAAGTTCAGATTTGCTGCAAAACTGCATGGGGGGCATAAACGAAAACTTCGCCTCGTCATACGAAAAAATAAAGGCCAGAGCGGAAAAGGCGCTTGGGGATCTGATCGGCGCCTATACGGCCCTGGATTGAGTATTGAAAATAAAAAACTATAGGGAGGGAATGTAACCATGGCAAAAAAAATACGCGTCGGAATCATGGGGGGCGGCCGCATACTCGCCGCTCACGCGCCGGGATTTTTAAATGAGCCGGAACGCTGCGAGGTGGTCGCGGTTGCCGAACCGAGAACGGAGCGGCACGAGGCGATACGCGCCCTGTTCAAAAACAGCCAAATCGCCTTTTACGGCGATTATACCGAGCTGCTCGAGAAATGCGAGGTGGACGCAGTCGATATAATACTGCCCCACGATTTGCACATGCCCGCGGCAGTCGCCTCCGCGAAGGAGAAAAAGCATGTTTTGTGCGAGAAAGTGATGGCGCGGAATGTGTACGAGTGCAATCTGATGATCGAAGCCGCGAGGGAAAACGGCACGACGCTGACAATCGCGCACGACCGCAGATACCACCCCGAATGGGCCACGCTAAAGCGCATCGTGGATTCGGGCGTTCTGGGCCAAATCCTGTTTTGGAAGCTCGAACACAACCAGGACGTGCTCTTCGCGGAAAACGACTGGGTACGCGACAGATCAAAAATAGGGGGCGGGGCGATCATGAGCTGCCTGACCCATCAAATCGACGCGCTGCGCTGGTACGGCGGCGAAGTCTGCCGCGTGTCGGCCATGACCAAAACCGAGCCCTCGCGCATGGAGGGCGAATGCATCGGAGCGGTTTTGGCGAATATGGAAAACGGCGCGCTCGCGCTTCTTTCCATCAACTGGTTCACGCAGTCCCACACCGCGAAAAACGGCCTTTGGTATGAGTTCAACCATGTCACGGGCACCGAAGGCGAAGCGTATTATCTCAGCGGCAAGGGCACCTGGCTGAAAACCCGCGGGGGAAACGACAAAATCTTCGAATACGGGCTCGACACCGGCGGCGAATTCGCGCACATAAAAGACGAAAACGCGAATTCCGGCCATGTGAACTGCATATCCGAGTGGCTGCGCATGCTTCGCGGAGAGGAAAACGCCGTTTTGACTTATGGGACTGACGTGATAAAAACCGTCGAAGTCGCCGAAGCCGCCTATTTGTCCGAAAAGAAGGGCAAAATGATCGATCTGCCGATAACGCCCGCGCCCTGGGGCGAGGAAGGAGTTTAATTATGCGCATCGGAATAGATACCTTTACAATCCGGGATTTGAACAAAAACCCGTATGAGACCCTTGATTATATCAAAAGCCTGGGTTTTGAGGGCGCCCAATTCGGGGGCATAAGATCTCTTTCCCCTGCTTTGGACGCCGGGGAACTGGGGGCGCTCGACGATTACGCGAAATCAAAGGACATGTATTTATACACTTCGGTTCCCCCTTTCGACGCTTTTTTGCACAGCGGCCCGTACGAGGAATTGAAAAACGAGATAGAAAAGCAGATAATCGCGGCCGCTTCGGCCGACTGGCGCGAACTGCACAGCTGCGTAAACGGCGGCACGGCCCGCTATACCTCCCCGGAACCCTGGAGCGAACATATAGATTCGGCGATCCGGCTGTTTTCGGATTTGGGCGGGGTTCTTCGCGAATACGGCTGCCGCGTAAATATCGAGACGCACGGCGCGGAAACCACTTTTGACATACTGAGGATCATAGAAGCGGCCGGCGCAGACATATGCGGCGTGTGTTTGGACACGGCAAACACGCTCGTGAACGCGGAAGACCCGGTGCTCGCGGCCAAAAGAATAGCGCCGTACACCCATCTCACGCATTTAAAAGACGGATTGGTGTACTTTTCCCCGAACGGAGTTATGCGCCAGGGCAAGCCCCCGGGCCAGGGCAGCGTCGATTTCGAACAGGTGCTGCCGATTCTGGGCGAATATTCGCCGGATCTGCCCTTGTCGATAGAAGACCACAAATGGCTCTTTGAGGCGCAGATATTCGATGAAGACTGGATTTTGCACAATCCCGACCTGACCCCGCGCGAACTCGGGCTTTTTGTCAAGCTCGCCTGGGAAGGCACGCAGAAAATA
>WQXD01000195.1 GCA_009785015.1 Oscillospiraceae bacterium
AATCGCCTTTCTTTAAATTTTCTAATTTTTCTTTATATTCGGATATACTATTCTTTATTACGTCAATTTCATAATCTGTTATTTTATATGCTTTTTGATACTTGATTAGGTTTTCTTTAGCTTGCACTTCCATCAATATATTATTTTCAGCATGTCCTTCAACGGCCATTCCACTTTTTATTTGTCCATAATGAATAAGCTCTTCGTAAAATCCCGACGCTGAAACGTTTGTGTGCATTATCATTGTACCATCGGAATATGTAGCTGCTTCTTTGCCCGTGAAAAGTAAATAATTATCTATTTCTGCGGATTGATCTAATATAACGCCTTTTTCAGCTAAATTATTTTTTACTCGACTTATAATATCTTGCGAAATAGGTTCTTGTTTATCAAGAATTTCTGCTGCTTTTTCCGAATCAAACATAACATTTTTCCCACCGCCTGAATCCATTATACCACTGTCCGGCGCATTTGTCAATACATTTTCACCCTGTTTTTTTGCGCCACCCGAAAAACTATACCCCTTCAGCACACTAACCATCGTACACCGGCAATTTATGACCTCCTCCGGCGGCCCGTCAGGGTCGAGCGGATAATACAGCCCATTTGAAAATTTATCGTTTACCCCCACTTTCTCCCCATGCATGTGCAAGTGGCTGTCGCGGGTTCTCTTGTCGTTCGTGGCAATCCACTGCTTGTCCATTTCGATGCCCATGTCCGCCGCCTGCTCAAATCCGAGCATCCGCCCCTGATTGGCCACTCTCAGCGTTTCGGTCCGCGCGATCGTCCGCGCCTGTCTGCGGCTGACATCCGCCGTCTGCTTTATTCGCGTCGTTATCTGCGGTATGCTCTCGCCGAGTATGATCGCCTGAAGCAATTCGTTTTGCAGCCGCGCCGTTATGGCCTTATCGTCGCCCAGACGGCCATACGCCCGCTCCCGAACATACCCTCTCGCGATATCTTTTTGCGCTCTCACATATTTTTCGCGCGCCCCGACTTTCTCAAAAGGCATGATATCGCTGTCGAGTATGGCCTTTAGCTGGTTTTTGTCATAAATTGTCCAGTCAACCGCGAAACCAAGCTGATTGTCGACCGAATCCAATGCCCCTCGATAATTTATATCGAATATGTTGAGTTTTTCGCCCTCGATGATTTTACGCGCCGTCTCGCTTGTATTCGCAATTTCGTTCGCTATATTTTTCACAATGCCCGCGGTGCGTTCAACCTGCGTTTTGTAATTAATCGCCGCCGTCCGGATCTGCGCCTCGGTCATCCCTTTTTCCCTCAAGGCGTCCGGGGCGAACTTCGCGAGCTTTTCAATGGCTTTTTCGTTGTTGTCACATGCTTTTAAATATGCGTCAAAATATGCTTTCTGCAGCCGCACATCAAGATTTTTCATGCGCCGGTCGGTTGCGCGCGTCCCGTCGTCAACAGCCATGATTATTCAGCTCCCGCCGGATCAGCTCCGGTCGGATCGCCTTCCGGCAGCGGCTCGGCCATGCCCAGCTGTTCTTTTTCTGCGTCGTCAAGTATAAGCTCGATAGAATCGTCGGGGAACAGAGGGTCAAGGACCAATTTCCACCTGAACGGCAACTCTGAATACATATTTAATCTCTGCGTGATTTCCATATCATTGCTTACGGTTTCGTGCTTAAACTTGACCAATGTATTTTTTATACCTATCAGTTCAAGGATGTTATCAACAAACCGCGCGGCTTGCCATTCCATATCGGAAACCTTGAGCTTTTCGGCATGATAACTCGCATTTATCGCAGTCGCCGTAAGGTTGCCGCCCGTTATTTCCTGCGGGTTCGTTATCATGGCGTCACGGAAAATCGCTTTTTCAAGTTCCTCTAAAAACTTCATCGTCGCTTCATACGGCAAATCAATGGTTTCCGGTGTTGCTTTCGCGTCTCCGTTCGGCGCAATGATCCCAAGACGCTCAATCGCATTTTTTATCTCGGTCAAATGTTCCTCGTTGCCGCTCATGCCCTCTAAAACCCAATAAAGCACTTTCGTTTTCAAAGATGTATCTCCGAATGTCGTCATAATAGCGTCATATAAATCAATCTTCGCTCTAATCGGCGGCGTGAGCTCGCTGACTTGTTTTTTATTTGCATACATCGCAATGACAGGCAAACCGATATAATTTTCGCCGCCGACGATTTCCTCTCCCATGGCGTCTCTGCGTATAATCTGGCTGTACGCCTGTTTCGGTTTGGCAGGTATCAATTCGCCGCCTTTCGCCGCTCTTGTATATTCCGTCCATCCGTCCAGCTCGAATAATTGTATCGTCCACGGTTTATCAGCTTCTAACTGCCAGAATCTTATCCCGGCTTTGTCCGCTCCGGTCCGCTCGTCTTTCAGCGGGAAATACTCTTTCGCCGTGAACATCTGCAAACGGTCAAAATTCCAAAATCCGTAACAAACTTTGTGGATGGCGGCATTCGTCGCGATATCTTTCGCCGTATTGTCGAAATATTTCCCGAGCCTGTCTTTTGTTTCCTGATTATCAAGCTGCACGCCGTTATACCAGAGCCTGTTGACTTGCAAAACTATAAGCCGCCTGAATATACCCGACGGAACCCTTATTTTTGCGAAAACATCAACGGATCTGTCTTTTATTTCGACTTTTGCGGAATACGCCTGCAGAGCAGGGTTCTCGCCGTTGTAATATGCTTCGTTCCTGAGCATATCGGCGTAATCTGCGCTTGCTGTATAAGCATCGATATTTTTTGTTATATACGCTTCAAGCGTTCCGCCTGCCTTTGCGGCTTCCATTTCATTAAATGAAAATATCATGTTTTCACCTTTGCCCTATTAATTTTATGGGCTCTTTGACCCAACCCAGCGTGTGGCATACATATCTGAAACTGTCCATGGCATGGTCCTTTTCTTTTATCGGTTTGTCTTCCGCAGATTTATTGTCCCAGCTGTACGACGCGAATTCGTCGATTATATTTTCGCATGATTTGTTGATTTTGACTGCGCCGCGTTGTAAAGCCACGCAGCAATCGGATATGCCCGGCAAAACGTCGTTTTTTGCGCTCCTGACGATATATTTCCCGCGCGAGCGGATCTCGGCTATAAAATAAGTCGCCGACGGGTCGACGATAACACATTCGATTTTTTTGTTACCCGCCAATCTGCCAAGCTCTGCGTAATAATCGCTCGTGGTCTTTTGGCTGTTTGTATCGCGTCCGCTGTGAAAATATTCGGAAACGCAATAATACACTCCGTTCGCAAGCCCCCACAATGTCATCGCCGTCGCGTTCTGTGTGCCATAGTCGACACTTATCCAATATTTTTGGTAAGGCCGGGGTTCGTCGGGCGAAACATGAAAATCTTCGTTGAACATGGGATATATTAAGCCTTCGGCTTTTTTCCACAGCCCCAAAATATATCGGTCATAAAAAACCGTACTGGCATATTCTTTTTTTAGCTCTTCTTTTTCCCGCTCCGGGTAATTCGGATTGTCGTCAATCGTGTAATGCTGGCAATATATATCAAGGTCTTTGCTCTCGTATATAAATTTATATAAAAAATGATTCGGGCTTTCGGGGTTTAACGTTCCGTCGAAACACGATACAGGTGAACGCAGCCTTGATTTCGCGAAATTGAAAACTTCTTCGCTCCATTTAGCGACTTCATCGCCATATAGATACTTGAACGTTGCTCCTTGTATTTTGCTGACCTGATTCGCTTTTTCCGCTCCGAGACAATAAACGTCTTCGTTTAAAATATTCGCCACATTCCGGCTGTTTATAGCCCCAATAGTTTCCCCGTAAAATTCCCGCATGGGCCTTAACACATTGCGCTCAATCGTTTCCTTTGTAACCCCCATAATCACGCTTATGCCGCTTTTGCCTTTGCGTTCCAGTATGCGCTGCGGTATGATGTATGCGCTGTCAATATATGATTTTCCGGCTCCGGTGGCGCCGACCTTTATGTTCCATCTATGCGTCGCTTTCTGAATGTATTCTGCTTGTTTGTTTGTTAATTTCATCGGATTGTTTTTTCACCTCGGACAAAACATTTGATACAAGCTCGATAGTTGATTCGTCGTTTTCAGCTTTTGTCGAATAGCCATGATTAGACATCCAGAGCCCCGCAAGTTGCGATGGTATGATTTGCAATTCAAACTTTTTCCTCGCGTCTATCTCGCATTCTTCTTTCATGCGTGTAACCGTGTCCCCGTATTTTTTTGAATTTGCGTAATTTTCATAAAATTTCGACCTTGAAAGCCCGACAAATACGCAAAATCCCTCGATTGTATAGGTCACACTCCGCCGTAATTCTTTGCTTACAAATTCGCTGTTTTTCG
Source organism: Oscillospiraceae bacterium (assembly GCA_009785015.1). Next base: position 4,325 of record WQXD01000195.1, read on the forward strand.
CGCTGAAATCGTGCGTGAGAACGATTTGATTATTGCAATCGTCTTTATATTCTTCCCATAATTTTTTCATATGTTCAATCGATTTTATTATTCTCGGAGCTCCCAAAATCATCTCACCGCCTAAAAACCCACGAAAAAGAGCCTCCTCGTTAAGGCGGCTCGATTTTTTATAATCATCCATGATACGATTATAAATCAAAAGGCGGGCACGTGCGTGTTAAATGTGAAATATTTTAAACTTTTTTTTCCAATAGCCAAAAAAAATATCGTCTTATCTTTTCATAAAATACATTTCGCCCAACTTTGATAACGATCCCGCAAGCCATCATTTGGTCGTAAGAAACGCCTGTCGTTACATTTTTCAGCAACGCCTGATAATCCTCACCCGCCGCCCGAAACGCCGTTCGCTCAATCAACTCGCATTTTTCCCGCAGCCAAATAGCTCTTATTGCTTTGTTGCCCGTAGGGTCTGAATGCCGCCCATTTGGCCCTGAACATGTCACAAGTCCGTTCCCGCCGAAGGACTTCTCTGCCTTTTCTATTTCGTCTTGAAATTCTTTATAGCGCAGACAAAAACGGCAGAGCTGATAATATGCGTTATTGCTGATTTTAAATTCTCCGTTATATTTATTCATGCCCATTTTGATACCCCCTTGACAAAAAAAACAAAAAAGTGTATAATGTGTAATGATATATTACAAGGGCAGGGCAAAGTGTTTCAAAGGTTACCTTGCAGAGAGGGCCGCCGGACCGGGCGGCCCTTTCCTCTTTCCGCCGGCTGGCCGGCTGATAAAATTCTGATTTACCGAAAATATTTTGAGATTCCGCGAAAAATAGTTGACTAAACAATATAAACATGGTATAATATAATTCCAAAAATAACAAAGGAGGTCTTTGTCATGGGTACGTTTACCGAAAAACAACTGAAAGATATAAAATATTTCAAAAGCAATTTGAACGAATTTTTGCGCAATGCGTTGTTGGTGAACAAGTATGTCGTGATATCCGGGGAGGAAATCAAGAACAGTTTTGACACGATCGACAACGCGGTGAAGTATGCCGTTGACAACTGTAGGGTGGGCGAGTATATAATCCAGCGGATCGTTGATCCTAACAAAGTAGTAAACTTCGTAAAGGCGGCGATTGTGTAATGGCACATTATTTTTCCAACAATTTCCAAATTAAACTGACTCCTGCGCCAACAGAACCAACCAATATCGCCGTTCAAAGCGTCTCATTTCCATTAATGCACTTTGGCTTCAATATGCCCGTCATCGTCAATAGTGTCCCGTTGGACAAAGAAAATTTAGCCGTCAAGAGTAAATTGGTCATGGCTCATTTCGATACCGGCGCGTCAATTACCTGCGTAGACGACAAATTGGCGGACGAGCTCGGGTTAAACTCAGTCGGAATGTCTACAATACAAACAGCCAATAATCTCAAGGATGTCAACCAGTACATAGTGGAAGTGACTTTTCCCAACACCGAATTGAAAGGTTACTGCTTAAGCGTAAACGCGTGTAGTTTGCCGTATAATCCGTCTCGTGCGAACGATGACCCTCAAAATTTCGGAGTGCTGTTGGGCAGGGATATAATGGCGAACTGGAATATCGTTTGGAACGGGCCCACTTCGACCGTCATAATTTCAGACTAAATATATCTTTTCGTAAAACGCTTGCTGTTATTGGCGGCGTTTTCCATTTTTCCCCTTTCCGCCGGTTAATCCGGCTGTTTTTGTTGTTGTGTTTGGGCTATACTCCGCCGCTGAACCAGAAGTACAGCAGGTAGTACAGGTTGACCATGAAACAGATCAAGAAGCACGCCGATAATATTATGTTTACCCATTTTGATCGTCACCTTCCTCGAATTTTGTGTTGCTGTACGCGTTTTTACCACACGTGGGGCAAGGGTATGTGTAATAAGGCGCGTTGTATAAACAGCCTTTACGGCACTCACCTTTTTCGCACGCAAATATACACCCGCAATAATGACACTTAAAATATAATATTCTTTTCTCCGGTACCTTGCCCTTTTTTATGATTTTCATTCGGACTCACCCCCTCCGAATTGTTTTTCATCAAACTGCCAGTTGTCACGGGCATGCCCACATTTACGGCAACGGCCATCTGTTTTTCCGTTTAAATTTATATTACAAGTAACGCACGAGAATGCACCGTCCCCGGGTTTATGTTTTTTTGCCGCCCGCTCCAGAGCCAACGCGCGTGATTTCCAGCTGTCGCGTTCCTTGCAGGTCTCGTTGAGCACTTTTATTGTTGCGTCAAGAGCCTGTAAAGCAGGGGGTTCGCTGTCCCATTTGGCAAATATATCTTCCGTCATTCGCTTTGCCCTCCGAAAATCTCGCGCCACTTCGCCGCCGCCGCTTCTGCTTCCTCGAATGTGCGGAAATAATTACCGGATTCGTAATATCGCTCACACGTAGAACCCTCATACTCTCTATATGGGACTTTCCGCCCAAATTCATCGATAGTCCAGAATCCATCGTTGATATTTGCGCGCCATCGTGGCGGTGCTGGCGGTCAGCGGCGAGTACAGCACCGGCATGATCCGCATCACCCTGGCCGCGACGCCGCGCCGGGCCACGGTCCTGGCCGCTAAAGCTGTTGTGGTCACCGGCCTGACGGC
>WQXD01000196.1 GCA_009785015.1 Oscillospiraceae bacterium
TATAATACATAATTATTATTTGTCAAGCGGCGTATTATGCGTACCGGGCGAATGTAACGGAATTAGTGCGGTCGCGGATAAACCCGGCGATATTCTAAGCCAGCCGCGCAGGTTAGAACAGGCAAGAATATTGGGCAAAAACATTATTAGCTATGCCACACAATAAACTGATGTGGGCTTGCTCCGCTGTATGAGCGAATTGTCACCGTCCGCAATATTGGACGGCATAAAGATATTTGAAGAATTTAAAGGCGCGTTGACCGAGCAATTCGTGTTATCCGAACTCACGGGAAAAGACTTTATCCGAAATATCTATTATTGGACTTCGGAAGCGACGGCAGAGGTTGATTTTGTTTTTGCCGACGACAAGCGTGTTTATCCCGTCGAAGTCAAGGCGGGAGAAAATTTACAAGCGAGAAGCCTGAAAGTTTACCGGGAGCGGTACAGCCCCGAACTATCAATCCGCGCGTCGTTATCCAATTCCAATTTACGCCTTGACAGCGGACTGCTCAACGTGCCGCTGTACGCCCTGTTTAATCTTAACAAATATATTTGAGGAAACGGAGGATGTGATTTTATGAATATAGCCAATAATATCCTGAAACGCAGCTTGCAAAACGTATATTTTTTTGTGGGAACAGGGTGCGGCGGAAAAACAACAATGGGCAGGGAACTGTCAAAGAAATATGGATTCGTCTATTTCAGCGATAACTGGAATGAACCTAATTGGAAAGAGTGGGAATCCATAATTGATGAAAAATATCAGCCTTATTCACACAATGGAGGAAAAGCATTCAGCAATGAAGAATATTTTGGACGGTCTGTTGAGGAATTTTTAGCGGATAAAAAAAGTAAAAGCAGCCAAGCCGCCGGTATGGAAAACATAGCATTTTCGATAATAGAAATAATCAAACTATCACAGAAGAATACTGTTGTTGCGGATATTTGGATAGAAGATTTTGATTTTCTTCTGGAAATCTCCGATTACAACAGAATCGCTTGTTTGTTGGCTCCGGGCGAATTGATAATCCGCGATTATTACCAACGTGACGACCACATGGACTTTACAAAGGCTATTCAATCGTTGGAAAATCCGGAGCAAAAGTTTGAGGTGCAAAACGAATTATTCAGAATACACGCGAAAGAAGTGGCTGAAAAAGTTAAAAAACATAATTTGTTTTGCATAATGAGAAATGAAGAAAGCACGATTGAAACCACCTTAACGCTGTTAGAAAAACATTTCTGCTTGACAAACCACTGAATCTTTCAAAATGATTACAATGATTACAAAATTAACAAACCGTTCGGGGTAAATATGACAGACAGTTGTCATATTTGTTTTGGTATAATAAAAATAAAAAGTGAGGAAAAAAACATGTCATCCGCAAAAATCAAAATCAAAATCGAAGACGTCGGAAACTACTTGGACGCAGAGAAAACCGCCAATATGCTGGAGCTTGTCGAATTTATCCGGGCCAACAAAATCGGAATACAGCACAGTTCGGGGACTTCGTGGTCGCTGCGATATAAGGGGAAGCAATTCGGATCACTGCACATACACGCCGGCACCTGGCGTTTTGCCCACCGCGGTTTGGAAAAGTACTACGAAATGGAAGAAGGCGAATTGAAGAAATTTATCTTCGATAACATTTACGCGCGGACTTGCGGGGACTGCCAATGGAATCCGGGCGCGCAAAAGGCGGGGTATATGAACCCCACCGGATGCGGGTGCTGGCCGCTGCGTATTTTTAATGCGGACGGGGAAGTATTGGAAAATACAAAACGGTTGATTGAGTACAGGAAAAATTGCTTGGAAGAATCCAATATTTAGTTAAATATTTTTAAATTCCCCAAGAGTGCCGCCGGAGGCGATGCTTGCGAGAAGCTCGCGGTAATATATGTAGTTGGCAAGCGGCACGTCGTGGGGGATCGCATGGTCAACATGGGGGATATAACCGCCTCTCTCTATGCGCCGCGGTATTTTTTCGACCTCCTCGTACACGGCTCTCCTGTCTTTCGCCAGCTCGCGCTTGTCCACTCCGCCGTACAATCCGAACCGGGGATATTCCCTTTGAATCATGTCGAGATCGTTTTCGGCTGCTATTTCCACCGGGCTCATGGAGTCTACCCCCGCATCTATCCATTCGGGAATCAGACCGCCGGGGAATCCGTCGCAGTCCACCATGACAAATTTTACGCCGTTGGACTTCAAAAACGATACGAGCCTCTCATAGTGGGGGTACATGAATTCCCTGAACATCGCGGGGGATATCATGGGGGCGTGCTTATACGCCATGTCTTCTTTCAGCTCCACGGTATCGACCGACAGCCTGTCTATTTTCCCTTTCAGCGTTTCTATACAGAAATCGGTGACAAAGGCGAACATCTCTTTCACCAACCCGGGATTGTCATAGAACATGATGCAGAGGTTTTCAAAGCCCACCCAGTCGCGTACCGTCCAGAACAGGAAAGGAATCGCCAAGTGTGTATTCACTTTGGTATTTTTCAGGTTGTCGCTGACATTTTCGAAGTCGGCGGGCATTCTGCCCGGGTCGGCGGGGTTGTATCGTTTTTGCATTTCCTCAAAACTTTTTTTGTCGCTGACGGGAAAACTCAGCCACGACCGCGTGACAAAACCTTCGTTCGCGGTCGTGACGAAATCCTTGCGCACCGCGCCCAGCTCGTCCTGCCATATCTTGTATTCGCCGTTTATTTCAATAATCTTATGTTCGAACATGGGGCGCATAAACATATTGACCGGGACTCCGTGGCAATAAGGGTCCCACGAAAAGTAGGCGCCGGGGTCGGTTCCCTCCGGATAGCCCTGCGCCGTCCATGCTTTCATCGTCGCTCCGCGTATGGGCCACTCAACCAGCGGTATGCGGTCCACGGGCTTAAAACTCATGATATTGTTGTGACGTTCTCTGTGCGTCATTTTTTCTCCTCCAACAAATGCCCGACGATCCACGGGATAGAGTAGACGCCGTTCCATTTGTGCGGACCCTCGAAAATATCGTGATAGATATTTTCGGGCGCGCCCAATAAATCGTACGCGCCGCGCACCTGCTCCACATACGGTATTACATTGCCGAGATTGCTTTCGCCGTTTAGGACGTCAAGCGTTCCGGTTTCGATCAACAGCGGGCGCGGCGCGATCAGCGCGCCCACATCGCCCACATCGCAGTATTCCCACATATGCGGTATGTAGTTGCAGGCGCAGTTCATCATATCCTGGATCGATTCGCCGAATCCGTAAAAATAGCCGCTTATAACCGCGCATTTTACGCGTTCGTCGAGCGCAGTCAGCCACAATGTCTGCAATCCGCCGCCGGACAGCCCGATACACCCGATTTTATCTTTTTGAACGTCGCTTCGCGACTGCGCGTAATCTATCAGGCGCATCAAATCCCAAGTCCACATACCCGCGACATTTGTGCCTACGCCCATCGCCATAGTATTGAGATACGCGCAGGAACTGGCGAGTTTCTGGTCGGGAGTGTCGGCTTGGTTGTATTTTTCGCGGCGCTCGCCGAACCCGCGCGCATCGGGGCAAAACGTCACAAATCCGGCTTTTGCCGCCGCTTCGCCGTAGCCGTAGTCGAGGGCCTTTATATTTCCCTCGAGTTCCGGGAAGGCAGGATTATTGGCCACTGCGTCTTTTCCGAAACTGCCGTGTCCGTGCGGGGCGAGTATTGCCGGACGCTTCTCATCCGTTTTCAAACCGTCCGGAATCAGAACGTAAAACGGCATTGTGACGTCCGGTTCGGTGTCAATAGTCATTTTTACCCGCGTATAGCCGTCTTTTCTGACCGTTTCAATTGTTTGCGGGTTGAGCGGGGCGGGCTGCATTACGCAAAGTCCAAGCAGTTCCCTGATTTTCGCGCGGGAGTCCTCTTTCCATTGCTGATATTCGTGTACACTGCCCGTTTTCAAGGCCAATTTGCGGGAATTATCCTTCATTATTTTGAGGAGATGTTCCCTTGATGTGTAAAATTTCTGGCTCATATAATTTTCCCTTTCATTAAAATTACTTGGTTTTTTAGTTTCCCTGAAATTCATCGACGAGCTTTTGAATGGCCGTGTTTATTTTGCCTTCGTTTTTCTCGCAGGCGGAAATAAACGTATTACTTCCTTTGGTCAGCATGCTGATGTACTCTCCGTTTATAAATCCGAAATTGTAGAGGTCCGATACATCGATAAATTTGTTGCTGAAGATGATATCCAGCATTTCCTCGGTGTCCTCGTCGCGTATGAGTTTGTGGACAATAGTCGTTTGGTAATATGCGGGCATCACATATTTCTGTGAATAATATCCCATTGCCTGAAGTATATTCCCCGTTCTTTCCGTATCCGTGCAGGTAATGGGGATAGTCGTATATGTTATCCACCAGTTTTGTATTTCCGTTCCGTATTTTTCCTGATTTTCGTCGTACTTCGGAAAAGGGAGTATGGAAAAATCCGCTTCCATGCTGTTCAGTTCAAAAGCGGCAAGCAGCTGAAGTATAAGAAACATATTTTCGTTGTTGCGGAATTTCGGCATCATATATTCAAAATATACGTTATTGTATCCCCCGCCGATTAAGTCTACGTTTACAGTTACGTTTTTATCGGTGAAAAGCGGCAGGACTTTGTCTATTATAGATGCGATTCTCTCATTGTCAGGGGCAAATTCATATATATCGTCCGCGTCTTTTTTAAAGAGCAGTTCTCCCGCGCTCGTTATGGAATATTTTAAAACGCCGTTGCTGATGTTGAGTCCGAACTGGTCGCTTTTATCCATAATACCGTCGCTGTTCAGGTCTTTCGTCGTTTTTTTGGCGATTTCGGATAATTTGTCCCATGTCCACTTTCCGTCCCTGACGAGCTGATACAAATTCTCCACTCCGTATTCCTTCGCGAGCTGGTTATTGGCGTACACGACATATGCCGAAGCGTTGGCATAAAAATTCATGTCGCCGATGACGGCTTGCAATTTGCCGCCAAAACTCAGGGTTTTCACGGAATTTTGGTCCCACCAGCTTTTTGACAAGTCAAGTGACGGCAGCGAAAGCAAATCGACGGTCATATTCCGGGGGAATACCTGCGGACCGGCAAACCCGGCAATAAACGCCGCGTCAAACAAATCGTCCTGCGCCTGAACCGCTTTTGTAAATTTTCCTCCAAAATCCGTGTCGGGATATATGACGGGATAAATATCGATTTCGATATTATACAACGCTTCTATTTCTCTGTTTCTTTTATAAACAGAATCATTTATCGGATCGGCATTTTCCGTTTCCGCAGCAATTTCGGAATAGTGCATAATTCTCCATATGTCCGAGGAAGTCGCGCCCCATCCGAGTATTCTGAATTTATATCCCCCGTAATCCGCTCCGTCGGCAGGGGTGAATTCAAGCTGCGCGGTCTGTTCTTCGGGCAGCGGCTGATTTGGGTCAACCGGCTGCGTTACGTTGTTATAATCATCGTTTCCGGGATTTTGACACGAAAGTAAAGCGAGCAGAGATAAAAGCAAAATTATCGACGCGGCGCGTTTCATTTTTAATTTCATAAAAAACCCTTCCTTTTTCAATTTATCGTTATTGTTGCTCGTTTAACTGACCCATGCCCAATACTTCCTCGTGAATCTTGTTCGCGCCCGCTTCCCATCCCATTTGGTGCAAAGCCGGATATATGCGCTCCATATCGTCTAAACTCAATTTGTCTATCAACTCCGAACTCGGTATGCCTGTCCGCCACTGATAGTATGAGTACATCATGCCTATCCACATCAGGTCGCCGCGTTTTTCGCCTCTCTTGTAGTCCGCAGGTATGAACTCCCCGTGTGATATGTCGCTGTCGTTCAATTCACATAAAAAGTAATTTAATATGGAATTATACGACATATAGGCATATTTGAAATTACCCTTGTCCAAATAGCTCCGTATATTGCTTTTCATAAATTCATTGACAAACCATTCCTCGTCCACACCCGGCAGTTTGTCCCGTATGCAGTAAAACAAATCGCCCTGTAAATCTCTGATTTCGGGACATAAGTATTTATCGTATGCTATCATTTATCATCACCCCGACACTATATCAAATCCGTTATGAACTTTCCTTCGCGCAATACTTTATTGTCAACCGCCCTGTATAAGTTCCCCGCAGTCTGATTCCTGCCCAATGCGTTTTCGTAGTATATATCGCTCATTGCCTTTGTATATCCGATCAACTTGATATTATCAAACGCCTTTGCGGACTTCAGACATACTTGTATGCCCCAGTCGCCTAAATTAATCAGCCTTTCGACCGCTTCTTTGGTTATAAGCCCCGTTATGAATCCCCTCATGTACGAGTAGAATCTGTCGTTGGCTCGTATGCCCCGTATAATATCATATCCGTTTATATCTACATCATACTTTTCTACGAACAGGTTTTTGTTGCCGACAAACACTTCGGCAAAGTCTATGTCCCTGTTTTTAATCAGAATCGTCATGAGGTTCTCAAGGGTTATGTCGTTTGTGTCCAGTACATTCAAACCTGTCAAATATAGCTCATACTCGTTGATATATCCATTGAACCCTGTCCGCAAAACAGCCCACTCTCCCGCCAAATCTTTATCTAACGTCAGGTAGAATCCTCTGCCGTAGTCATTGTATATGTGCCCTTTGCCGAATTCGGGCTTTTCGATTATCTTATCTGACCCGTGATATACGGTTATAATATTTTTACCCATAAATCCCAGCCTTTCATTGTCACCTTGCTATAAAAAACTTGGCGATTTCCTCCGCAATCAGCCTGTGACCGGTTACGCTCGGATGATTGACGTGCGACAGCAGCGCGGCTAAATCGCTGCCGCTTTTCACATACTCTTTGAATTTCATAAAAGCGTCGGCAAGACCGACGCCGTGTTTTTCGGCGAGCATACGCACCTGCGCCGCATGA
>WQXD01000197.1 GCA_009785015.1 Oscillospiraceae bacterium
CCGCTTTGGAAATTTCGCAGAAATTCAATATAGCGCACAAAAATATAAAGCCCGAAAACATATTCGTGTCAAAGCTCGGCGATTTTATGCTCGGCGATTTCGGGATTTCGCGGACAGCCGAAAAAATCGCGAGCGGGCTGCCCAAAAAGGGCGCTTACGCATATGTGGCCCCGGAGCTGTACCTCGGCGACCCGTGCGGCACCAATGTGGATACATATTCCCTCGGGATCGTGCTCTACCGCATGCTCAATGACAACCGCATCCCGTTTCTGCCGGAATATCCGGCGCAGATAAGCGGCAGCGCGTACAGGGAAGCGGTGGTAAAGCGCGTCAGGGGCGCGCCGCTGCCCAAGCCGAAAAACGCCCCGGGACGGCTGGCGGAAATAATTCTGAAAGCCTGCGCCTATGCCCCGGGGGAACGCTACAATTCGCCCAAACAAATGAAAGAGGATCTCGGCTCCATTTTGTACACGGCCGAAGAAGCAGTCATAGCTTACCCGCGCGGAGACCTGATACAGCCGAAGCCCATAGAATATATCGAAGAGGACGACATACCGTTTTCGGAGACCATCGTCTGGGAGGCGGCTCCGTTTGAGCCCGAAAAAGCCGAACATAAAAGCGAAAGTATCGGAGAATTTGATATAAGGCTCCCGGAACCGCCGCTCCCTGCCCCGAATTCGAAAAAACGCGGCCGTAAACCATGGAAACCGCTGGCGCTTTTGTGCGCGGCTGCCGTGCTTCTGGCCGGAGGGGTATACGCCGCGATTTCAACGGCGCCGAAAAAAGACCCCGGCGAACCCGAAAGAAGCACCGCTTTTTACACAGGCGGCGCCGCGTATACGGTCTCCGGCGGCAATACGCCGGGAAATATAGCCAATGGCGGCTATGCGGCGATTGAAGGAGACCGGATATATTATTCCAACGGAAACGACAACTGGACGCTTCACACAAAAAAGACCGACGGAAGCGGCGCGGCTAAGCTGTGCGACGACAGGTCATACGGCATAAACGCGTCGGGCGGCTTTATCTATTACATCAACGCCACGGACGACAAAAAAATATACTCGATAAAAACCGACGGAAGCTCCAAAAAAAAGCTCTGCGACGACGAATCCTCCGGCGTCAATATCGACGGCGATACGCTCTATTACATAAATGAGAGCGACAACGGGGCGATATACTCGATGAAAACCGACGGAAGCGGCAAAAAAAAGCTCTGCGGCGACAAATCCTCCGGCATCAGTATCGACGGCGATACGCTCTATTACGTAAATGAGAGCGACAACGGGGCGATATATTCGATGAAAACCGACGGAAGCGCCCAAAAAAAGCTGAACGGCGACTGGTACGCGAGATATATGAACGTGGCGGGGGGGAAAATCTATTACAGCAACACCGGCGACAACAAACGCCTGTACGTGATGAACACGGACGGCAGCGGCAGGCGCAGCCTCGGCGAAGGCGACGGCGTGCACAATATAAACGTGGCGGGGGAACAAATCTACTACAGCAATATAAGCGACGGCGGGAGAATATACCTGATGGGCCTTGACGGCCGCGGAAAATACAAATTGAACGACGACGACTCGCAGAATATAAACATAGCCGGGGACACGATTTATTACATCAATATAGGCGACAATTACAAAATGTACTCCATCAAAACCGACGGCAGCGGCAGAAAAGCGCTGGAATAGGGATTTTTATTCGTCGTCCTCGTCCTCGTCTTCTTCCTCTTCTTCGCGGTGTTCTACGGCGCGCACCGCCCATTTTGTTATCTTCAGTTTTGTGCGGTCAGCCCCCGTCTCGACAATCAGAAAATCGTCCTTTATCTGGATGATTTTTCCGAGTATTCCCCCGGTGGTGGATATTTCGTCGCCCACTTTGAGGTTGTTTCTCATTTCGTTGACGGCTTTCTCCTGCTTTTTCTGCGGCCTGTACATCATAAAATAGATCAGCGCCCCGAACAGCACGATCATGATCACCGTGGAAAAAAGCGAATTCATGCCTCCAGCATCGGTTCCCGCGCCGGCGTCCGCCCCGGCTTCGTTTAAAAACGGAATTATCTGTCTACCAAACATCGATTTTTACCCTCCAAAATCTTGATTCTTGTAGTTACCGGCCCGACGGCCTTGTTTCATTATATCAGACTTGACGGCAAATGTCAACAAAAATTATGACCGATTGCCAAAAAACAAAATATTTCTCTTGACAAAATCCGAAAATTTGTGTATAATTGTTCACTATACAATATTAAGGAGGTTTACCTGTGAGTGTAAAAGCTGTAAAATTCGGCGGGAGCTCGCTTGCCGACGCTTCTCAGTTCAAAAAAGCGGCCGAGATAATAAAAAGCGACCCCGAGAGGAAATTCGTGATCCCTTCCGCCCCCGGCAAAAGGTCCCCCGACGATGTCAAAGTCACGGACCTGCTGCTGAAAACGTATGAAATCGCCTCAAAAGGCGGCGATATAACCGATATATTCGGGCAGATAAAAAAGCGCTATGACCAGATCATCGAAGGGCTCGCCCTCGACATGTCGCTCGAGTCCGAATTCGCGAAAATCAAAGACGGCATCGTGAACAAGGCCGGCAGGGATTATACCGCGAGCCGCGGCGAATATCTCAACGGGCTTATCATGGCCGGTTACATCGGCTTCCCGTTTGTCGACGCGGCCGAGGTGATATTTTTCAACAACAACGGCAGTTTTGACGCCGAGCTCACAAACAGCGTCATGGGCAAAAAACTCTCCAAATATGAAAACGCCGTGATACCCGGATTTTACGGGACTATGCCCAACGGCACCATAAAGACTTTCCCGCGCGGCGGCTCCGATATAACCGGCGCGATAGTGGCAAGGGCGACCGGCGCGTCGGTGTATGAAAACTGGACCGATGTATCGGGCGTTCTGATGGCTGATCCGCGTATCATAAAAGACCCGAAGCCGATAGATATCATGACGTACAGGGAGCTCCGGGAGCTCTCGTACATGGGTTTTTCGGTTTTCCACGAAGATTCGATTTTCCCGGTAAAGCTCGCCAAAATCCCGATAAACATAAAAAACACCGACGACCCTTTGGCCAAAGGTACCCTCATTGTCAACCATACCGATTCAATAGGCGAAAATATCATAACCGGCATAGCGGGCCGGAAGAATTTCGCGGTTGTGACCTTGGAAAAAGATATGATGAATTCCGAGATAGGGTTTGTAAAAAGGGTGCTCGAGGTTTTTGAAAAATTCAACATAAATTTCGAGCATCTGCCGACCGGAATAGACACGCTGAGCCTGATTGTAAACGAGCACGACGGCGAAACATACAAGGACCTGCTTTTTCGGGAGCTCCAGCAGAAAGTGTTCCCCGATTCGATAGAATACCAGAGATCGCTCTCTCTCATCGCGGTGGTGGGCAGGGGCATGATACGCACCAAGGGCACCGCCGCGCGGGTCTTTAAAGCGGTGGCGGACGCGGGGGTAAACGTGCGCATGATCGACCAGGGCTCAAGCGAGCTGAATATAATAATCGGGGTCAACGACAGCGATTTTGAAAAGGCGATGCAGGCGATATACAGCGCGTTCGCATAGTTCGCATAAAAAGGGGAAAAGGCGGGGCAAAAAAATCCGATGAAATGGATCAGGATAAAAATAGAAACCTCCGGCGGGGGCCTCGAGGCGGCGGCGGGAATATTCGAGGCGGCGGGGATTTCCTCGCTGGAAATCGAGGACAGCGGGGAGTTTTTGGAAGAGCTTGAGCAAATGAGGGGCAGCTGGGACTATGTCGACGAGGCGCTGTATGAGCAAAAATCGAAGGCCTGCAGCGTGGCGGCATATGTAACAGACACCGAAGCGGGGAAAAATACCCTGGAACTCATAAAAAAGAGCGCGGCTGCCTGTAACGGAAAAAACTTCGAGGTCTCCTTTGCGGTCATGGACGAAGAGGACTGGGCCGAAAGCTGGAAAAAATATTTTGTGCCCATCCCGGTGGGCAAAAATATCCTCATATGCCCCATCTGGGAGAGCGTGCCCGGTCAATACAGCTCGCGGATGGTGTTTAAAATCGATCCCGGGATGAGTTTCGGCACGGGAACGCACGAAACCACGCGGCTGTGCGTCGCCGCGCTCGAAAAATATGTGAAGGGCGGCGATTCTGTTTTGGATCTGGGCTGCGGGAGCGGCATATTGTCGATAATCGCGGCTATGCTCGGGGCAAATTCCACCGCTGCCGACATCGACGAAAACTGCGTGCAAACCGCGCGCGCAAACGCAAAGCTCAACGGCGTCCCGCCGGACAGGTACAGGGCGTATGCGGGGGACCTTTTATCAGATGACAAACTCCGCCAAACGCTCGCAAAACAAAAATACGATCTTGTGCTGGCAAATATAGTCCCCGGGGTCATAATCGCGCTTCTGTCGTTTGTCAAGGATGTGCTTTTGCCGGGCGGGGCCGCGGTGCTTTCGGGCATCATCGGCCGCTATGTGCCCGAAGTGGAGGAAGCGGCATCAGCGCTCGGATTTTTTGTAACCGGCAAGACCAAAGAAAACGACTGGCACTGCTTGGAAATAATAAAAAGGTGAAGATGTGAAAACTTTAAAACAGACGGTATCGATCGTGCTCATGCTCGCCTTCGGGGGCTCGGCTGTGTGCAATATTCTGCTGATTTTGAAAAAAATCAGTTTAGGCGCCGCGCAGGCCGGTTTTTTTGTTTTGCTTTCGGTCGTGTTTTTGGTGAGCGTGTTCGGCATCGCCTTAAAAAACATACGAAAAGACAACCGCGTCACCGTGAATATCCTGACTCCGGCGGAGGAATTCGGGGCGCTGTACGCTTTTGTCGCCGCGGTCTGGGTCATAACGTATTTTATCGCGATAATTTTTTTCAAATAAGCAAATGAAACAAATGAAGCAAATGAGGCAAGCCAAAGATGTTTGAATTGATAAAAACCGACGGCAAGGCCAGGAGGGGGCGTTTTTTTACCGCGCACGGAAATATCGAAACTCCCGTCTTTATGAATGTGGGCACCGCCGGGGCGGTCAGGGGCGGGCTCTCCTCGCTGGATCTTTTGGATGCGAACTGCCAGGTCAAACTGTGCAACGCCTATCACCTGCATGTCAGGCCCGGCGACGAACTGATCAAAAACATGGGCGGGCTCCGCAAGTTTGCGGCCTGGGAGCGGCCGCTTCTGACCGACAGCGGGGGCTTTCAGGTGTTTTCGCTCACGAAGCTCAGAAAGATCAGGGAAGAGGGCGTGTATTTCTGCTCGCATATCGACGGAAAAAAAATCTTCATGGGCCCCGAAGAGAGCATGAGGATACAGTCGAACTTGGGCTCGACCATCGCCATGGCTTTTGACGAATGCGTGGAAAACCCCGCCACATACAAATATGTCAAGGAAAGCCACGAGAGGACGGTGCGCTGGCTTGGGCGCTGCGTGGCCGAATTGGACAGGCTGAACCAAACAGACGGCGCGCCCAACAAAGACCAGCTGCTGTTCGGAATCAACCAGGGGGGCATATACGGCGATTTGCGCGTTGAAAATATGGAACGGATCGCCTCCTTTGAACTGCCGGGCTACGCGATTGGGGGGCTCGCGGTGGGCGAGGAAACCGGGGCCATGTACGAGATCATCGAGTCGGTGGAGCCGCACATGCCAAAAAACAAGCCGAGGTATCTGATGGGCGTGGGGACCCCGTCAAATATAATCGAAGCGGTGCGGCGGGGGATCGATTTTTTCGACTGCGTGATGCCCTCCAGAAACGCCCGCCACGGCAATCTGTTTTCCTGGAACGGCTATGTCAACCTTTTAAATCAAAAGTTCAAAGAGGACCCGGGTCCGATTGACGCCGGCTGCGGCTGCCACGCGTGCAGAAATTTTTCCAGGGGGTATATCAGGCATCTGCTGAAAATAAACGAAATCCTGGGGATGAGGCTCTGCGTGATCCACAACCTGTATTTTTACAACGAACTGATGCAAAAAATCAGGGAAGCGGTAGAGGCGGGCGCCTTCGAACAATTTTGTTTTACATATTTAAAAATATTCGCGTTGAGGGTGTAACATGTGTAATATTAATGTAATGATAAAAAAAACAATTATACCGGCAGTATCGCTGCTTTTTGTTCTCGCTTTGCTCCAGGGCTGCGTGGTGAGGGACTGGATCGACCCGAACAGAGCGGACTATATCTCGGCTTTCGAGCTGTATGAAAGCGGAAAATACAAGGAAGCGGCCTCTATGTTCGCAAATCTCGGCGAATACAAGGAGGCCGGTGAATTGAAAAACAGGAGCCTGTATATTCTGGCCGGCGAATATTTCGAAGAGGAGGATTTCGCCGAGGCGGCAAAAGCCTATGGCTCGATTGTGGGCTATCTGAACAGTTCCGAGCTTTTCACCATGGCCGAAAACGAAAAAAACTACTTTGCCGCAGCCGAAATGTTTTCTAACGGGCAATATGACGAAGCAAAAGAGATTTTCACGGCTTTGGGCGATTACAGGGACTCGGAAGATTATACCGCCTGGATTATTTACTTGGAGGCAAACGGGCGCATGCCATCAGACCCGGACGGCGCCTCCGATACGCTCTTTTCCCTGAGGGGCTATGACAAGGAGCTGACAGAGCTGATAAACGATATTTTGTACGACAAGGCGCTTATGTACATGCAGGACGAACTCTATGAAAAAGCGCTTCCCGTTTTTGAAAGGCTGGAATACAAAGAATCGGACGCTTGGGCCGCTTTGTGCGGCAAACATATAAAATACAACAACGCGGCGGCCCTGTTTGAGCGCGGGGATACGGATGCGGCATATTCGGAATTTTCATCACTCGGAGATTTTATCGACAGCATACCGCATGTGATCTATATCGAGGCCCAAAGGGCCGCAAACGACAACAATTTCGGCGAGGCGGCGGACAAATATCTGCAAG
>WQXD01000198.1 GCA_009785015.1 Oscillospiraceae bacterium
CATTCCACCACCGTGGACGCCATGGAGCGCGCGATACCCGACCTGATCGCTTCGGGATATACGCTGCTCACAGTCTCGGAGATGTTCGGCGCCATGGAACCGGGGCTCGTATATTACAACAGGGGATATTGGAAATGAACAAAAAAAATTTATACGTTGTCTGCGCCGCGGCAGCGGCCAGCGCCGCCGCCGCGATTTTCGGCTTTGCGTTGTTATGCGCGGACAAAACGCCTGAGGCCGGGGATTTTGAATTGTCCGTTTTGGCAAAAACCGGACATGAGATGCAGCGCTCCGCTTTTTTGGAGGAAGAGATATCCTCCTGGAAAAAAGAAAACCCGGCCCCGCCGCCAACCGACCCCCCCGAAACAACCGCTCCCGAAACGGCCGAAATACCCGTGGGCTCCGAAATGCAAACCCCGGACAAAACCCCCGCCGCCGAGGCGCTCATACTCAAAAAACTCATATCGCTGGCATCGGACCCGCCTCCCCCGCCGCCTCCCACAACCGAAACTCCGACCGCCGCTCCCCCGCCTCCGGCCGCTCCACCGTCCGAACCCCCGGCCGTTTCCCCGCCTCCGGTTCCGGTCGAACCTCCGCCGGCTGAAACTGCCCCGCCTGCCCAAAGCAAACCGGATTGGGGAATTTCGGCAAGTGACGCCATACCCGAGCCCTATGAATATTTCAGAAATATAATTTTGCTCGGGGATTCGATGACTACGGGATTTGATATGTACAGGAGCGTGATAAAATACGAAGGCAAGGATGTTTTGAGGGATATAAACGTCATCGCCGTTGTGAGCTATGGGGTAAACAACGCTTTAAGGGAAATATCAAATAAATCGATCCATCCCCTTTTTATGGGAAAACAAACCAGGCCCGAAGATATAATCGCCCAAAAAGACGCGAAATATGTCTGCATATGCTTGGGCATAAACGACATGGTCTGGCAGTCGGTGGATAATTTCATAGTCAATTACGCGATTCTCATCGACAGGATAAAGGAAAAAAGCCCGGATAAGACCATTGTCATAATGTCCCTGACGCCGGTCGTGGCCGGAAATCATGAAGGCAATTTGAACAATGCCAAAATAATGGAGGCAAACGACGCGCTTTTGCGGTTCGCCGCGGAAAACGGCATTCCGTTTGTCGATTACGCGGCGGCGCTCCGGGACGCCGGCAACAACTTGCCCCGGGAGCTTTCTTCTGACGGCTACTGCCATTTTACGATAGCCGCGTATAATAAGTTGGTGGAATATATGCTCACCCATCCCCTGCGGGATTAAAATTTAAAATTTGGATATCTTTTGTTTTTTGACTGCGGCAAGTACCGTGACCACCGCGGGGGCGGCCACCAAGGTGATAGCCGTTTCAGGGAGCATATACTGCGCGTTATACACCAAGGAATAAACCCACGCGCCCACCGTATTCACATATTCGTTCCAATTGCCCGCTTTCGTTATCGCGTACCATATCATAATCCCGGCGGCCACATGCGACATATACCGCAGAACGCAAGCCAAAAGCACCGCAGCAAAAGCGAAAGCGATTTTTTTGCCGCGCTTTTTGGCTTTATCGATGGCAGAGCAAAAAAATCCCGCCGCCCCGAGCGCCGTAAAGGCAATAATGTAGTCGAGCAGCGCGCAGATTATCATACTTCGCGCTCCCGCCACCCCCCAGGCCGACAGCTTGGAAGCATCGAACATAAATTGGGTCAGCGAATACGCAAACGCCGTTCCGAATCCCCAGGCGCACCCGTGCCTGAGCCCGATTATTATCACCGGCGCCATGGAAAACAAAGTCACCGCCCCGCCCAAAGGGGCCTTGTAGATGACTGCATATTCAGACAGCACCGCCGCGAGCGCGATCATCACCGCGCACTCGGCCAAAACGCCCAGACTTTTTTGATTTCTCACAAAAACACCATCCTTAGAAATAATTTGGAAAAACCGCCTGAAATAATCCACGCGGTTTTCGAAATATTCAAGGACGGCTCAAAATCCAAGCCAAATCCTTATCTGAACATAATCTCCCTACGTTGGCATTACCCATATCAGGTTATTAAGGGACAGCAGTTTTCAAAACTGGCATCTCAGCCTTTCGGCGCCCCCGATTATTTATTTGCGGTTTTATGTTTTCATTGTACCACATTTAAAAAATTTTGTCAATACATTTTGCCGTAAAATCGCGTTATTCGAGCTCTTTTTTCATGCGCTCTATTATGTCCGGCATTTTTTGAGGGTCTGCGGGCAGGTATACCGGCTTTTTGTCCAGCGCGCTGACGCACAGCGCCTCGAGAATTTCATAGCCGTGATATGTTATCGAAATGTTGCACGGGTGGATTTTTGAATCGTCGTCGAGCCAGTTTACAAAATCCGTGAAATACGGCGTTTGGAGACCCGGCTCCTGTTCCCCCCAGGTTCCCCCCTGCTCGCCGGAAAGCTGTCCGTTTGTCAAAGCGCCCCAGGCCCCGTTCGTTTCGGCCCATACATATCCCCTCTCGCCGTACACCGTAAGCCTGTTGTCCACCCAAAAATTTTGGGGTTCGATGTTTTTAACGGTCGATTTCGACAGATATCCGTTTTCCAAAAACAGCCTCACGCCTCCGGCAAACGCCACTTGCCCCATTATATAATCGGGCGAAGGGTGGCTGTCTGCGAGCTTGCCCCTGCCGTGGACATGGCCCACGACCCAACTCGCGCGGTCGCCGCCGTTCGCCCAGAGCGCGTAGTCCATAAAATGCGTGCCCAGCTGCGACATCCACGCCTGAGTCGATACGTTCATCTGCGCTATGGCGCCGATTTCTTTTGAATCGATTATCTGTTTCAGTTTTTGCATGGAAGTGAGATACTTCTGCTGGTGGGATACTACCGTCTTTATATTGTTCTTTTCACACAATTCCGTTATTTCCGCCGCTTCCGAAAGCGAAGTCGCCATCGGCTTTTCGAATGCCATCGCCTTTATATTGTGTTTCACCGCGAGCTTGACCATATCCAATCTTATGTGCGGCTGGGTCACGAACACAAATATATCCGGTTTTACCTCGGCGAGCATGGCGTCGGCGTCGGGATAAGCCCTTTTCGGGTCGATTTCGAATTCTTTCGCCATATAATCCAAGCGTTCTTTGTCGATATCGCATACAGCGGCCAATTCGAGCCTGTCCGAATTGCCTTTTATTCCCCTGAGATGCACCCTTCCGCGGTTTCCGAGCCCCGCCTGCGCCACCGTGTATTTTTTCTTTTCCATAAATTTATGCTTCCTTTCGTTTTTTTATTGACTATATATATTATACAACGCAAATTAATTTTTGTCAACAGGAAAAATCCGAAATGAAAACACAGCAAATATGCCCGTATCAAAAGAAAAACAAAGCAAAACGGAGATAATATAAAATTTTTCGTGTTTTTTCGCAAATCCCCCTTGACAAAACCCGAAAAATTTTATATAATATACGAGTCGGAAATAATATTTAAGAATAATTTTAATACGGAGGAAAATTTTGATGTCCAGTTTTATGGCAAAAAAAGAAACAATTGAACGAAAATGGTATGTTATCGACGCTGCGGGGACGCCGCTGGGCAAAACCGCCGTCAAAGCGGCGACCATACTGCGCGGCAAGCACCGCCCCGAGTTCACTCCGCATGTGGACTGCGGCGAATTTGTCATCATAATCAATGCGGAAAAAGCCGTGCTCACGGGAAACAAACTTTTTCAGAAGGTCTATTACCGCCACTCCGGCTATGTGGGCGGCCTGAAAGAGGAAAGCTATAAAGACATGATGAACCACCACCCCGAAAAAGCGGTGCGGCTCGCGGTCAAAGGCATGCTGCCGCACAACAAAATAGGCGATTTGAGTATAAACCGCCTCAAAATCTACAGGGGCCCCTCTCATAAGCAAGCGGCCCAGAAGCCTGTCCCATGCGAAATATAGCGAATCAAATAATATGTAATTTTAGGAGGAATATATCAAAATGGCCATGCCTGTAAAACCTTATTTTTACGGAACGGGAAGAAGAAAGAAATCAATCGCGCGCGTTCGTCTGCTTCCGGGCAGCGGGGCGGTCAAAATAAATAAGAGGGACATAGACGACTACTTCGGCCTCGGGACGCTCAAGCTCATAGTCAACCAGCCGTTCGGCGTGACGGACAACGTCGGCAAATTCGATATTTTTTGCACGGTCACGGGCGGCGGCGTATCCGGCCAGGCGGGCGCCATACGGCTCGGCGTCGCGAGAGCGCTTTTGCAGTCGGATGAGGAATACCGGAGCACTCTCAAAAAGGCGGGCTTTCTGACCCGCGACCCGCGCATGAAGGAAAGAAAGAAATACGGGCTCAAAGCCGCGAGGCGCGCCCCGCAGTTCTCAAAAAGATAGTATATCCGCCATCGGCAAAACCGCGGAAGCGCGCGCTTCCGCGGTTTTTATTTTTATAAATTTCCCAAAAAAAACTCTACTCCTTCGTCCCCTTTGTCAAATTCGTGAACGCCGTCGAAAATCTTTATTTTCAGCGAATCGGCACAGTTTTCATCTTCGGCGTATTGCCGCAGCCTTTTTATATCCTCCCCGGCGGATTCCGGATCGAACAATTCGTCTTTTGCGGCTATTTCTATATACAATTTTCTCGGAAGCACCAAATAACCCACTTCGGCGTCAAAAAAAGCGTTCGCCTGGTTGAAGTATGACCAGTCGTCGTTGAGGTATTTCAGGCGGTCGTTGAACCAGCACGACGAAAGCGCCGCTTTTATCCTCACATCCGCCGCCGCGGTGTGCAGCGCGTACATTCCGCCATAAGATACCCCGAGCATTCCGATCCTGTTTTCATCGACGTCGTCGAGAGCCGAAAAATAATCGATGGACCGCATTATACAGTAAATTTCCAGGGCGGTTATGCTCCCGCCGTACATTTTCAGTTTTTTGTCGATTGCGAGCCTGTTGTAATTTGCCCCCTTGTAAACATCCTGCCCCCATAAAAGCAGCTGCGGGGCGAAAACTTTTATGCCCTTTCGTATAATTCTCTGAACCAGATGATTATAGTTCGCCGAATCGAATATAAGCCCGCCGATGATCTCGGGAGTGCCAAGTCCCCCATGCTGCGCAATCACGAGCGCGTCTTTGCCTTTCGGGTTTTCCTTCGGCTCATACAATATCCCGTAAAACCAGAAATCCGGCATGACCTCCAATTGGAAGCGCGTCATGATCATATTGTCGTATTCGCCCAGATGTTCCTTTTTCGCGGTTATCCCGGTTTTTTCGTAACATTTGGAATTGTTGGCGCATGGCCCGCACGTGAGGGGATATCCAAGCATACCGATATATTTTCCGCGCAGCGCTTCTTTGTCTTTCTCCTTGATCAAACGGTTATTCTTCGAGCCATATTTCAGATTTTCGAGCAGATTCTCTATACTGCCCACGTATTCGTTCCGTTGCCTTAAATTTTCAACTTCAAAACCTGACATAAATTTTTTTCTTTCCCTTCCATAAATTTCTTTTTACTGTTGACAAAACGAGCCGTATATGCTACACTAAAATTATATCAAACCGGGATGTATTTGTCAAGTGGGGGGAAAGCGCATGAAAGCGGCGGTTTTATACGCCAACGACGATATACGATATGAAGACTATCCGGATCCCAAATTGGAGCGGGGCCATGTGCTTGTGAAAGTCATGGCGTCCGGCATCTGCGGCTCGGATATCGCGCGCGTGCTCGGCCATGGGGCGCACTATTATCCCATCGTGCTCGGCCACGAATTTGCCGGCGAAATCGCCGAAACGGCGCGCGATGTACAGGATTTTTTTCCGGGCGACCGCGTGAGCTGCGCGCCGCTTGTGCCGTGTATGGACTGCGCCGACTGCCAAAGGGGAAATTACGCGCTGTGCAGGCGCTACACATTCATCGGTTCGCGCATACAGGGCGGTTTCGCGGAATATGTCGCTTTGCCCGCCGCGAACGCGGTGAAGTTCGACTGCTCCATTCCCTTTGACCAGGGCGCGTTTTTTGAACCGGGTTCCGTCGCCCTGCACGGGCTGCGCGTCAGCGGTTACGCGGCCGGATACGATACGGCGGTTCTGGGAGCGGGCACCATCGGAATTTTCGCGGTTCAATGGGCCAAAATCTTCGGCGCCAAGTCGGTTACGGCATTTGATATATCCGATTCACGGCTCGCCCTGGCGAAAGAGTTCGGAGCGGACCGGGTGGTAAACGTCAAAACGGATCCGATCGAAAAAAATATATACGGCCATATCTTTGAAACGGCAGGCGCCTCCGAAACTATGCGGCTCGCCTTTGAGCTCGCGGCGAACAAAGCCCGCATTTGCTTTATAGGCACTCCGTCGGGCGATGTGGTTTTTGGCCCGAAACTTTTGGAAAATATGCACCGCAAGGAATTTTGCCTTTGCGGGTCGTGGATGAGTTATTCCGCTCCGTTTCCCGGTGAGGAATGGAGCCTCACCGCCCACTATTTCAAAACGGGCCAGTTGAAATTCGACGACAGGCTGATATTTTTGAAACTGCCGCTGGAGCGCGCCGCCGAAGGGTTTGATATTTACAAAACCCCCGGGAAGGCCGGGGGGAAAATCATGTTATACAACACATAAAATTGAGGAAAGGGATGATTTTTTATGATTATAGCGCAAAATTCGATACCAAAAATCACATTGGCCTCCGGGGAAAAAATCCCGTGCCTGGGCCTTGGGACTTTCGGCTCGGACAGATATACGCCAAAGCAAGTGGCTGGGGCGGTCGCGGGGGCCATAGACTGCGGTTACCGGTTTTTTGACTGCGCCTCGGTGTACGGAAACGAAGAGCTGATCGGGGAAGTGCTCGAGGAAGCAATCAATAAAAAAACAATAAGGCGCGAAGAGCTGTTCGTCGCTTCCAAGCTCTGGAACGATATGCACGGCA
>WQXD01000199.1 GCA_009785015.1 Oscillospiraceae bacterium
TGTCAACGAACGATATATTTTTGTCTTTACCATTTCCCTGTATCGCTTCATTGTTACCGTCACTAACGCATTGTATATCTTGCGCCCGCATTCCATTCTCGTGTCGATTTCGTCTTCCTGAAATTTCTCCGTGACTAAAGGTAGTTCTATGATGTAACTGCTGCCTTTGCTTCTCTTCAATGCACCTCACCTCCACTCACCATATATTGTACCACAAAACGAACGATTTGTCTATGGGTATCGAAACTTTTTTTGACTGTTTGCCGCTCCGCATGGGGTAGCGCATTCGCCGCCTTATATCCCCATACATGAATGTAGGGGTCTTACGCCGGTATCCGATAACTACTACATCATTATTCCTCAAACATTGAACAATTTGTTCGATAGTATTATCAGGATAGCCCATATTCATAACTCGTATTGCTTGTGATTTTTGTAGATTATCGCTTATTTCAATCAAATAATTCAAATTAACGGCATTTTTTTCGTCCTCGCTGTCTGTATTGACAATTTGATGCTCAATTTCATTTGCCTTTTCATACAGTAACTTTACGTCAGAATCTTTGCTGAAATCGGATTGCTTGATTTGGCGGATAAATTTTATTACTATTTCTTTTAATTCGTGTAAAAGAGTCAAGAGGTTTTTATAAAATTTTAAAATATTTTAATCGCAACTAATCTATGGTCATTCAAGCACATGCGTATCAATCTACAAGGCGTTCGTCAAAATAAATTGGGCCGGCAGGTTCATTGACAAAGGAAAACTCGCTTATATCATTAAAATCTATTTTCGGATAATCGTCAGGCGAAGATTCATTAGTCATCGGATATGAATAGTCGGCAATAAAAATCACCGAGTTATCCGAGCAATACGCATAAAAATAATTATTCGCCATTACAAAAACAAAATCTTTTTCCGTCAATAAGTTTGCCTTAATATTGTTTGATAACTCCGGGCCATATTGGAGATGGTAATAATCATCTCCGTTGTAAGGATTAACAGCCATGATTTCTCCCCTGATTTCGCCATTGCAATATATCGCATAGTATAGTGCCCCTTGCGCTGAAATATTGTTATCAACAACTGTTAATATTTGGTAAGGCTTACCGATTTCTAAATTTTTTGCCTCTTCTTTTGTATATCCAAATTCTTCTGAATCATAAAAACCGATTGCTATGGCTTCGGCAAACGCCATGACCTGACTGTAATAATCTTTTGAAAAATCAAATTCATTTGTTATTTCAAAAATTTTCATTAAATCTTCTTTATCTTCATCTTCCGTATTATTTTTATAAACAGCATCCCCATAAGCAGGATTTTCATATGCCGCTTCATCAATTATACCCGAGTTATTCAATAGCGCACAGGAAAATAAATAACAGACAAATACTGCCATTATAACCGCGGCCGATATAATTTTTTTGAATTTAACTATATTTATACTTTCCTTCCTTGAAAAAATTCTTGACGCGTATTCTATCGCGAATTAAAGTGAAAAGGAGGCCGTGAATTTATTCGTATCTCGCTTTCAGCGCGGGCAGTTTTTTGTTTACTATCAACTCTTCCATTTTCCGTGCGGCGTTCTTTATTTTTTCGAGAGAATTTTTATTCACCAAATCCACCCATTCGGCCGGAATATCTCGATATCCCGATATGGCGCCCGCCAGCATCGCGGCGCGTCCGGAAATAGTGTCGGCGTCGCGCCCGATGTTCGCCCCGCCGACGGCGGCCAATCTCACATCGCCTTTTGACACCAACAGCATGGCCAGCGCGAACCCCAGCAGTTCCAATGAATCGATCATGTGGTAATACAGGCAGTTTTCATACAGCGGTTTGCGGACGGCGAAGACGTCGCCGTGGCGGCCCGCGATTTCGGCGCAGCGCGAGATATAGTCGTAAGGGGTGTTTATGGAACGCCTGTCGAAGGTTATCATTTTGCTTTTCGGCGCGGCGTTTATGGCCGCCTGCACGACCGCTTCGGCGGTTGCGTCCTTTCGCATGGCCCGCGCCACAGCTGCCGCGAGGATGGAAGCGGAGGTCACGTCGAGCCCCCTTTGGTTCATATAGCTGAGCGCTTCGCCGTCTATATACGCGTTTTTCTCATCGGCGAGATTGTAAACGCCCGCAGGCTCCACGCACATGACGCTCGAGCCGGTGACGAGGCTCCATTGCCCGCATATCCTCGGTTCCATTCCCATATTCAGCAGATCGTATGTATTGCGCAGGCAGTAAAAATACATGTCCCTGTCCATGAATTCCTTCCACTTTTCGCCGTAGTCGCGCGCCGTGGCGGGCAGACCCTCCCGGGAGATATACGCCTGATACATCATCATCGCGACTTGGTTGTCATCTTCGCTCTCAAGCCTCCAGGGTTCGAGCATGGTGGTCACTCCGTTCGGGTATTTCGCGTCGATATCGTAATACATCATGCCTTCAAGCGGCGAGCCCATCGCGTTTCCGATCGCTCCCGCCAGAATACAGCCTAATATTTTATCATACAGCAGACTCGAGCCGTCTTCGCGCCGCTCTCCCGATACCTTTTCGATTTCGCGGATTATGATTTGTTCAGCTTTTTGCTTTTCTTTCAGTACCTCGGCCATCGGCAGCATGGGTTCTGCCAATTTGACTACGCTCTCAGGCGGCGTTATGCCGAGGCCTTCGGTTTTGTACAGGGCGCCCAGTATAGCTCCGAGCACCGGGTTGTAGGTTTCCGCGTGAGCGCGCATGTTCATCAGGCGCAGCATCTTTTCCGCCGCCTGCTTTTGCTCCTGTTCGCCCTGCTGCGCCTTTGCTCCGTAACGGCCAAGCAGCAAAAGCGCGAGGGCTATGGGGTTTTGCGCCCTGTATTCGCGGAACCAGCTGTTGTCCGTAGTGGCGTAGAAGTTAAAAAAGCCCTCTTCGTCAAAACCCTGCGCATCCCTTACAAGCTTGTTTATTTCATAATAGACGTCTTTGCAGTACCGGTGCGCCATTTCCATGATTTTTTTCACTAAACCGGCCGCGTCGCAGCCGTCCTCGAAGGCGGCGGCTACGGCGGCGGCGGCCAAAGCCGCCCATTCGGTGGCGGGCGCGCGCTGCACGACGCTCGCCAATTCGATCCCGTCCATATACGCGCGCTCCGGATCGCCGGCGTGATATATGCCCACAATCGGCATCGCCGCCGAAATGTTTCCGTCGGGACAGGCCCCCATTCCGTTTAACCTTGGAATCATCCCCTCGCGCAAGCGCTCTATGGCGGAATACAGATCCAAAAGTATAAAAGCCTTGCGGTTTGCCAGCGTTTCGTCATTTTTTAACATTTCCGCAAATTCCTCGGGCACTACCCGCCCGCGCTTTTTGATATAGGCCGAGGCCATGATTTGTATCAGCGGGGACAGCGACGAACCCCATACTTGATATTCGTTTTCCTTGTAGACGGCGTCCCAGTCGATTTTCGCCTCGAGCGCCTGCGGAATTTTTGAGCCCGGCATCCCTCTGAGTTTCGGCGAGCTTATCCTCGAAAGTTCAGTTCCCATGATTGCGCCTGTCAGGCACCCGAGCACTTTTTCGTTTATGTTTTCCATGCTGTATCCTCCCGTAATTTTTTTTACTATTATACCAAATTGACAAAAAAATGTCAAGAATTTTTGAAAATATCGCAAAACGCTAAAAATATATTGCAAAAAACCGCCGCCTGTGATACAATAAAACTCAGGACAGCTAAAATTTTGTTAAGGAGCTATTTTTGTGAATATAAATAATGAACATGGCATATATCCCGGCACGTATTACGCCGTTGACGGCCTTGACCGCGAGCTGCCCGACATATGCTTGGCGGGACCGAAACGCGAAAACAGATTCGTGGGCTTATTCTACTGGACCTGGCATTATGAATTCACCGGCCAGACGCCTGTCAACGTGACCGAATTTTTGAAAACGCACCCGCAGGCAAAACACGATTACAATCACCCCGCATGGCCAAAAAACGCCCGTTTTTTTTCGGATGAACCCCTGTTCGGCTTTTATGACTCGCGCGACGAGTGGGTGCTCCGGAAACACGCCGAAATGCTCGCCGACGCGGGTGTGGACGTTATAATATTCGACTGCACCAACGGCACATTGACATGGAGGCCTTCGTATTTGAAATTGCTTGAAACGTTTTCAAAAGCCAGAGAAGACGGGGTGAAGACTCCGCAGGTGGCTTTCCTATTGCCTTTCGGCCCGAATGCGGACAGCGCGGTGTCGCTCAAACAGCTGTATCTGGATATATACAAACCCGGCAAATATCGGGATTTGTGGTTTTACTGGAAAGGCAAGCCCCTCATGATGGCCCACCCGGACAGCACAAAAAGAGAAAACGGCGAAACGGAAGCCGAAATCCTCGACTTTTTCCGGTTCCGTCCGGGTCAGCCGCTGTACTACAAAGGTTCCGCCAAAAGCGGCGCGCATCCCACATGGGATTGGCTCTCGCTGTATCCGCAGCGCATGGCGGGAACCGAAGACACAAACACGCCGCGCGAGCAAATGGCGGTGGGCGTCGCGCAGAACTGGGCGAACACGCCCAAAACCGGACCGGGGTCTTCTGACAGGGGCGGGCTTTCCGCCATGAACGGCGAGGATATTTACGGGCGGACAAGCGTCTTTAGCGGCGGCCGCACAACAGACACACGGGAAAACGCCGTATTATACGGGGCAAACTTTGCCCAGCAGTTCGAATACGCGATAGAACAGGATCCCGAATTCATATTTATCACCGGCTGGAACGAATGGGTGGCGGGGCGCTATGACTCATGGCCGCCCGATTCCATTTACGCGGTGGAAAACGCGTTTCCGGACCAGTTCGACGTCTTGCACAGCCGGGACATAGAGCCTTCGGCGGGGACTTTAAAAGACCACTATTATTACCAGATGGTATCGTATATACGCCGCTACAAGGGCATATGCGGAACTCTCCCCTCCCCCGCCGTAAAAACAATAGACATGCAAAACGAAAATTCGTGGGACGACGTGGATACGGTGTACCGGGCGTATAAAAACGAAACGCCGCCGAGGTCATTTGAAGGATACAAAGGCTGTTTCTATGAAAACAACACAAAAAGAAACCGTATAGTTTTGACTAAAACCGCGCATGACGGCGACAATATATATTTCATGGCCGAATGCGCGGATGACATTTCGGCCAAAACGGACAGGGCGTGGATGAGGCTTCTGATAAATGCGGAAGGCTCCGGCGGGTTGTCATGGGAGGGTTTCAATTACATAGTAAACAGGGAGACACCGAACCAAAAAGCGGCGTTCGAAAAATCATCGGGCGGCTGGAACTGGGAAAAAATCGCGGATATAGAATACAAAACACAAAAAAAACGGTTGCAGATAGCCATACCGAAAAAAGCCCTGAAAATAGGCGGCGGGGATTTTACGCTGCGGTTCAAATGGAATGACAACGCGCAAAAAGAGGGCGACATCATGGATTTTTACCAAAACGGCGACACCGCCCCCGGCGGAAGGTTCTGTTATGTCTGCAAATACGCGAAATAGCGGCCGGTTAAATCTACCAGCTGTTGTACGCGTCCAATGTCTTTTGTATGGCGCTTTCGACTTTCCCGATGTTTTTTTCAAATACGGACGTCGGGTTCGTGCCTTCCTTGCCCGTGCCGTAATTGATGATCGCGCTGTAGAAACCGCCCCAGTTGTATAAGACGGCGAGATCGAAAATCCGCCCGTCCCTTATAATATCGAGCATTTCGATTGAATCCTCATCCCTTGTGAATTTGCCCTCAAGGGAAATCTTGTAATAGGCGGGGATGATGACCTCGCTTGATATCGCGGTAAAAGCGTCCATAAACACCCCGGACCTTTCGGATTCCCCGGATGTTATCGGAATGCCGAAAGCGGGGACCGTATCGATCATAAAGGTATAATAGTTTGATTGATTTTCGTCATATTTGGGATGGGGGAGCAAGCCGAAATCGGCGGTCATTTCCCGGAACACCCTCGCGTGGCCCAGAACCTCCGAACAGAACAGCGACAGATCCGCCATAAAAGTTTTTGTCTGATGGTCCAAATCGGGGGTTTTGCCGACGAAGGAACCTTCCCCGTGAATCCATAAACCGTTGTCCTTGTCCATAAGCCGGTGAGCTTTCAAAAACGCGTTCAAAAATCTCTCATTGGGGGTTATGAGGTACGGCTCGCCCTGTTCGTTCAATTTTATCAGCTTTTCGTCCGCGCATTCCAAAAAGGCGAGGAACCCCAAGCCGTGCGTGGATATCCCCCATAGATCCTGCGCCGTCCACCTGCCGTCCCCGTCGAGATCCTTGGCGCTCGCCTTGGCCATGCTATATAACTCGTCAAGGGTCCATCTTCCCTCCCTGACCAATTGATACGGATTTTCAAGCCCCAAATCCTGATGTATTTTTTTGTTGAAGTACAATACCCAGATGGCGTCGTTTGTGATGATATTCGCGTCGGAAGTCGTGAAATACAGCTTGCCCAGAAGTTCGGCGGATTCGTGCGCTTTCTGGTTCCAGTACGGCGCTTCCAGATTCAGCCCCAAAATGTCGTATAAATTCAGATACATCCCCTGGCTTGCGAGATTGCCCGCCTGGGCCGAGTCCGTAAATACCACGTCGTATTCGTCGGTATTCGACTGGATCGATTTTTTTGCCCTTGATTCCGGCCCCGAGACAAGCACTTCCACTATCTCCACGCCGAGATTGTCCTCAATTAAAATATTTCTCTTGTAAATCGCGTCGTTCAGCGTGTCTCCGTTTTCCTCCTCGGCGCATAAAGTCGACATGGCCCACCATTGGTCGGGGGTCAATATGCGCATTTTGTAGCCGTTGTAATTCTGATTTGGAAATTCGTATTTTTTCTCCGCTTCCAAATCGCCGCCGTCTCCGCCGGAATCGTCAAA